>CAZIUS010000056.1:7343-7902 GCA_964542385.1 uncultured Candidatus Peribacteria bacterium | reverse complement strand
ACGTAGCCAATTTCTTTGAAATTGGCTATATTGATAAATGTATAGAGCTTGATGCAATTCTACCTAAATATTCTGAAGAAAATAGTGACGGAATTTGGTCAGATAAACCGTTGATTGATGAAGATATATATGAATGGATTAGTGCAGATAATCTCTTGAAAGAACTCAGAGAATTAACACAAACAGAGGAATAAAAAAAAACCGCCCCGAGAAACTCGGTTTGGTTTACTATTGGTCAATTAGTTATAATTCATTCTTAAAAGTCCAATAGCAATAGCACATATAATTGCTAATATAATTGCAATTATTCTCCATACAACAAAGCTTAATGCTTTATGTAGATTTTCATCATTAAGTGAATTATATTTTTTTGGAGCTATTTTTTTTATTTTTAATGTCCAAATTATAATTCCTCCTAATGAGAGCAAAATGACTAACGATAAAAGAATTGTTATACCCATTTTTTTTGTTTTATGATTAATAATATTTTAAGCATAATATATTTTTTGAATTTAATGTCAATAGTACTTTATAATAAAAAATTATGAGTTGCAAACAT
>CAZIUS010000056.1:0-7333 GCA_964542385.1 uncultured Candidatus Peribacteria bacterium | reverse complement strand
TTTTTAGCCATTCTAAAGAGTTTGAATGTTATAATGAAAATAATAATTAATAATACTACTGGAATAATAAATAAATAATTCATAATATTTTTTTTGTTTAAGAAATTCAATACTGCCGTAAATAATGTATTCTTTTTTCTATGTATGTCAATAGAAAATATTTATTATTATGTATTGAAAACCTCTACTAAAAAAGTATTCTTCTCATATCTTTAATTTTTAAGCGAATGTATTTTTGAATTCTTCATTTTTCATTTTTCATTAGTTCATGACCGTTCGTGATGATCTATTAGCTCGTGTGGATATTGTCGATGTGGTGAGTCGTTATGTGTCGATTAGACGCGCTGGCAAGAACCGAATGTGACTGTGTCCGTTTCATAAGGAGAAATCTCCGAGTTTTACGGTTGCTGAAGATAAACAGATTTATAAGTGTTTTGGGTGTGGGAAGTGAGGCAATGCGGTCAATTTTGTCATGGAAATAGAGCGTATCGATTTTTGGGATGCAATTAAAGAACTTGCTCGTCAGACCAATTTTGACTTAACACCATATGAACGCAATCCAGAAATTACTGAAAAACGTCAACAAGACAGAGAAAAGTTGAAGTTATTGAACAAACGTCTTCAGGAATTTTTCGTGACACAATTTCCTTGATCAGTTGCTGAAACCTATATTCGTGACAAAAGAAAACTAACTGATGCGACGATTCAGTCATTTGGGATTGGGTATGCGCCAGATTCGTACGTAACGATGATTGAGTACGCAAAAACCAAAGGATTTACTACTGAAGATTTACAACAAGCATGACTAGCATCACAGTGACAAAATGGTGCAATGCCATTTTTTAGACATAGAGTGACCTTTCCTATTTATGATCACATTGGTAATATTGTGGGATTTGGTGGAAGAGCGCTCGAAGCAGATCAAAATCCAAAGTATCTCAATACGACAGAAACGCCGCTGTACGAGAAGTCACATTTGTTGTTTGGATTAGACAAAGCGAGGAATCAGATTAGAGAACATTGATTTTTGGTCGTCGTAGAATGATATATGGACGTCATCGCTATGCATCAATATGGACTGCCACTGTGAGTTGCAACATGCGGGACTGCACTTACCGTAGAACACGTAAAACTCTTGAAGAGACATACCGATCAAGTTATTTTGTTGTTTGATAACGATGAAGCTGGACAAGAAGCAACAGGAAGAGCATTGAAGGTTGCTTATAATGCAGATTTATTTCCTCGTGCTTTCTGATTACCTGATACGGTAAAGGATGTCGACGAACGACTTACCGAACAATGAAGTCAGGTAGTTCCAGCACAATTACTTGAATGAAGTGTTGATGCATTTCAGTTTTTGATGCATCGTGTCGCAGCAAAAACCGATCTCATCAATCCTGTCTTCAGAAAAAAATTCCAACAGCAAATGTTTGGCATTTTGCATACTATTCAAGATTATGGTATTTTGATGGTCTATCTGGAACAGATGTGAGTGCGTTTACATATGAGTGGTGCTGAAATGACCAAAGAGTTTAAGTCTCGACTGCAGCAACAAAAAACTGGTCCAAGACAAGAACAGAAAGCTGTTACAAACCAAACACCCGACGTTACTGAACTTTTGGTCGCACTTCGTTTTGAAGATTTTCGAAAACAGATAGCAGAACATCCTGAAATTGAAGCATTGTTGTTGCAAATCGATTCTTTGATTACTATTGTTCCTGAAGCAGTACCATTACCAGCATTAACCAAAGAAGAAATACTCCCGTTACAAATGCGGCGAGAACGTCAACTTGACGGAGTTACGGCTGACAAAAGACATACGGTAGTAAAATGAGTCGTACAAAAATGAGTGCATGATCTTATTAGAAACGCATTAAAAAATATGCATACGACGCCAGACCAAAAACAACGCTTATTACAAATGATGAGATAAACTCTTGAATTTTGTCACAAAATGTGTATATACTCGTTATCTGATTAAGGCCGTATTCTTCGTGAATGGCCTTTTCTTTCCTTTTATTTATACTTGACAATATGTGAAATATACTTGAAAATGATAATAGTTTTTATACTGAACAATGATTTGAAATAAATGAAGTGAATGAAACAATTTCAATTAAAAATATTATTAATGGTCAATTCAATAAATGAAAAACTTTTGTATTAGATTCAATTTCTAATATCATGAACCTTTTTAAAAAAACTGAAGTTAAACCAATAAACAAAGAAGATTTACTTACAGTCTCTCCAGAAGAGTTTAAAAGATGGAAAAACACTCCACATAATATAATAGACACCAGAGTAAACAGCGACTGAACAATTACACTTGATTATCTTAATGAAGTTTCGACCTCTAATGAAGGTAAACCTTACTGAATATAAACCATTGTAACTTATTCAATATTGACTATAACGATTGTCTAGGCAATCGTTTTTTTAATCTTTAATTTACATGCTTTCTTTGTACCTCCATATTCCATTTTGCCGTCAAAAATGTAAGTATTGCTCATTTTTTGTTACCCCTGAGGACCTGGTAGAAGCAGGAAAGATGGCAATTATGAAACAAGAGTATACGCAGCTTTTACTGAATCAAATACAGTATCGAAAACAAATCTTTCCTGATGAACAAATAAAAACGCTCTATGTATGAGGTGGAACACCGTTTCAACTTGGAAAAGACAATCTCATCCAAGTGATTGAAACCGTTTTTGCGACGCGAAACTGTGAACAACTCGAAGAAGTAAGTATTGAATTAAATCCTGATCCGATCGATGAAACGTTGCTTTTTGTAGAAGAAGTTACCAAAAAACGAGAGCACTTGTTTAGATTGAGATTCAGTTTTGGAATACAAAGTTTTGATAATAAAATACTCCAAGCAAGTAAGAGAGCGTATACCTATGAACAACTTCCTGATTTTCTAAGAAAATTACAAAAAATCAAAGGAGCGAACGTGGTATATAATCTTGATTTTATCGCTTTTGGCGATACAGTGTTGGAGGATAAAATGGATAAAAAGGGCAAAAAGGATAAAGAGGGAACAGAAGAATTTATTCCACGATGAGAAGACCAAAGAGTGTTTTTTGAAAAAATCGTCCATAGTTTTACTTTTGATGGTTTTTCGCTCTATACACTTGAATTATTTCCATGATCAGATCGATATAATACACAAAAAGTAACTAAAAAAACGAGTGATGAAAAAGAATCGATTTATGATGAATTTGATTGGCTTGCTAGTGTCGTTCAAAACGCATGATATGGTAGATATGAACTTTCAAATTTTGCATTACCTGGAAAAAGATCCATACACAACATGGTCTATCGAACAATGTGATCGTATCTTGGGCTTGGAATCAATGCATCATCAATGGTGAGTAATGGGTTAGCAAGCAATATCCCTGAATTGAAAGAAAAGATCAGTAGTGATGTTTTTTGAGTCCGTTTTAAAGGACCAGATCATCGAAAAGAAATCAATCAATGACAGTTTATCGATACTGCTTCAATACAGCTTTTAGATGAAAAAAATCGACTCATTGATGAGTTGATGTTAAAATTAAGAACTGATCAACGTATTACTCAATGGGAACGTTATGAGTCTATTCTAGAAAAGAATCGAAAAACTATCGTGGAACAACGACAACAACAAGAAATTATTGATTTTGATGAAGAAAAAGGGCGACAAATGACTGATTTGTGATTGGATTTGTATAATAGCGTGGTGACTGATTTGATTGTATTTGCAAAGTAAATTGTTTATTTACATGCTTTGAATAATTTAAGTACTTCAAGTGAGAGCATTATATCTTTACCTGCGTGAGGATGATTAAAATCTACTGTAGCTGATGTTGCTGTTTTTTCGATAACAACACCAATCAAAGCATACGTTTTATCATCAATTGTCACTTTCATCATTACTTTTCATCCAATGGTACTTACTTGAATTTCTGCTGGAATGCTTCCTTCAAAGGTAATACGTTTACTGTCTTCATAGTTACCATATGCGTCTATTGCTGGAACAAATCCTCAACTATTTTTTCATACTTGAGTTCAATAAACTGTGTTGTTAATACCTGGTAAAACGTACTCACTTCACGCGTTAAACCCAAGTGGATTTTCTATTGTAATGGTGCTTCACATTTCTTTTGCGACTTCCTCCAAACTCGTCACAATTAGATTTCCGTCGATGTCTTTTATTGTATAATCAATTTCAACCGTATCTCCTTTTTGTACATAACTGTCTCGGCAGACAAAGTTTGGTTGTTCAGTGAAGGTAAACAGTTTTCCGTGAATATAAGCTGCAATTTTATCTAAGTAATACGTCACTTCAGGATTTTTTGCTGTAAGTATTTTTACTCTAGGTAAGTTTTTGTATGCATGCATCACACGTTCTGGCTGGGTTTCATACATTGCATCTACTTTTTCATACAATTTGTTTAAAAGATTATTATTTACTTCAAAAGCTATTGTGGTCGCTGAGATTGCACTCATTACTGTTATGAAAAGAGCGAAAAGTATTTTGTTCATGATTGTATAAAGGGTAAATATTTACTTAATAGAGTATAGAAAAACATGATCTGTTTGCAAGGAAAAGTGAGATGGTTTGGTACGTATAATAATACTAGAAATTTAATTGTATTTTGTTATAATTAAGTCGAGATCTTTCAAATAATTAAACAAAAATAAAATTTTTATCATGAATCAAGAATTTATAAATCTGGTAATACGTACATTATTACCGTTCAAGAAAAAAAACATGAGTAAAGCAATACTCCAAATAATTACTTCGTTTGGACCGTATATTGTTTTATGGGTAGTAGCATTCCAATTATGGGAAGTAACATTACTGGGAAGTTTGTTGGTAATGATTCTGAATGCGTTCTTTCTTGTTCGTATCTTTATTATTCAGCATGACTGTGGGCATCATTCCTACTTCGATCCAATGAAGTATGGTAAACTTCAGTCACTTGTAGGATGGGTAAGTAGCATCTTTAGTACGTTACCATTTACGTATTGGGGAACAGTACATCACCATCATCACGAGCATACAGGACAACTTGAGCAACGTGATATTGGTGATTTGGATTTTATGACGGTTGAGGAGTATCGAAACGCATCAGGAATTAAAAAAATTGGATACCGAATCTTTCGTCATCCGATTATTTTGTTTGTTTTTGCTCCGATAGTTTATTTTCTTTTCAGTAATCGTTGGCCACTATTCTTTTCATTTAACAAGATGACGATTGATGTTCGCTGGTCACAGGTGAAGAATAATTTGTTGATTGGAGTATTGTACGTATTTGGAGTACTTTTGCTTGGATGGAAGTTTCTTGTTATTCAAGGATTTACTGTTTTCTTCTTTTCCATAATTGCATTTTGGTTCTTTTATGTGCAACATGCGCACGAGAAGACGTACCAAAAGTGGAACAAGAGAAAAGAGTGGAAGTTTATTCCAGCGGCATTGCAAGGTGCAAGTAGATACGATATTCACCCTGTACTCCATTGGTTGACAGGAAATATTGGTTATCATCATTTGCATCATTTGAATCCTGCAATTCCAAGTTATAACTTGATTGCAGCAGACAAAGCAACATTCTCACAGGTCGAGCATATTGTCCAAAATCTTTCGTTTCGTGAGAGTTTAGACTGTATGAACAATCATCTATGGGATGAACAGTTGCAAAAATATATTTCCTTTCGTGAATTTTACGCGAGAGAATACGCGTTGAGATAAGTATTGTAAAAGTGTCAGGTCTTCCTGTCACTTTTTTGTTTTTATTGCATTCTTTTTTTCTGTGCCTCACTACCTTGTTGTATTTTCTGGGAAGTTGTTATCCTGAGAGGAATTAATGAAGGATGGAGTGTTCAAGTTCGCTGTTCTAGAGTAATTATGCCAGTGAGTGGATTGTAGTGTTGGATTATTAACTCATTGTCTTTTGGTTTTACTAGTTCATTGAATTCATGCGATCGTTGGAGTGATCGGTTTTGTATTCGAGAATTGGTGCAGTAGTGATACAGACCGCTGTCGACGTATGTTTCAAATCCAAGTGTTTTTTCAAGTTGATCTTTTGAAATTCGACGAAGGTGAGTATGTTTGTCTGGTTCTTTATTGAGTATACTATCTTTACTCACCACGCCATGAAACCAATGTCATTTGCTCAGTCAGTCATGAAACAGACCAGCAAATGATCCACAATACGATAACCATTCTTTGTCTTCGACTATTCCTAATTCTTCACCTATTTCTCTATGAACCGTGATGTCTGGAGTTTCTCATCGATCGCATTTCCCACCAGGAAGTGAATGGAGTTCTTTTTGTTTATCGTAAAACACTAGAATTTCATTGTGTTCGTTGATTACTATAGCTCTAGAAAAGTGTTGATATCATTGTAAATCGATGTGTGTGGAAGCAAGTGGTCTTTGTAATTTTAGTATATCTGTTAGTAGTGCTTTTCATTGATTGATAAATGTTTCATGAGTACGATTATTGGTAAGATGAATATCGCAAAAAGCGAGGAGGAGATTGATATTTTGTCTATTTGGAAGTGCATTTTCTTGTCTTTCGTGCTCGAGAAAATGAGCGTAAGAAACAAGCGTATCGCCCGTTCTGTTTCTTTGATGAACTCTTTGTCGTCTGAGGAAGTCGTCAGCAAGAATTCAAATAAGGATACAACGTTGTTGTTTCAAGAGATGTGCAAGTGTTTCTGGTTTTCTGAGACCAGTAATAATTCATCATTCTGGAAGTTTTTCACTCAGTGCTTGTGCCAATGTTTTTCCATCGAAAATTGTATTACCCAATTGTGTTAATGTTTCCGTGTTTATCGGTAATCAGTTATTGTTACAATAGGTTTTGAGAACATCACTTACGGTAGTATGAGGAAGTTCACTATGAGCTGCAAGGTCGTCCTTGCCTGCCCCTCTTTTTCAGATTAAGCAATAGGTGATTTGTTTGTTTTTCATTTTTACTAAAAATATAAATGCAGATACTTTACTGCATTTATAATTAAAATAAAGGTATATATTGTACTTACTGTTGTAGGTTTTATTCTACATCTTGATGAAAAGACCAGAAATAATCGAAAAGTGAACGTTGCGTATTTGCTAGTTGTTTACTTTCTATAATAAGAGCACTCATTTCTTCATTTGAAAAGAACGTATACATGATTTTGTTTTCTGCAAACAAATAAATTCCGCATTGAATAGTAATCATTGTTGAAGGAACTATAGTTTTTTTTCTTAGACGAGTTGGTTGTTGTATTGATTGTGGCGTTTTTATAGTTCCTGAAGATCACACTATTCTTTGTATAATTTGTTTTTTAATTCTTTTTGTTTCAAATTC
>CAZIUS010000055.1:7484-8038 GCA_964542385.1 uncultured Candidatus Peribacteria bacterium | reverse complement strand
CATGAAAACCATATTGAAATCACCTCCACTTCGAAGTCATCAAAAATGGTAAAGCGATCAATCCATGATGATGTTGCGACTTTGATTATGTTGAAGAATGAAATAGTAAAGGGATGGTGGCGTAAGAATTACCAAGTTGATTTATGTATTCATCATCTAACTACGAACAAAGTATGCTGGACAATCTTGTAATCGAGTAAAGAGTGACTCCTTCTGTCATTACTTAGCTTGTTGTTCCAGACAATTTCACGTGCATTACATAATGCTATTTTACTAAATATTTATTATACTATAGGGACTGCGTCACCTTTATTTGTTTTCCCATCAAGAAAAGTTTTCTCATTCATATTACTCACTTGAGCAAGACTAAATCATTCGAGAAATTGATTCCACGTCAACTCAATAACATCTCTATGTTGTATACCATTACTATCATTGCCATTCCAAGGATTTTGAACTGTAATGGTTTTTATTTCTTTATTATTATCAGATTTTTCTACTGCAGTAATATAATATGCATGATTATGATGTAAAATCTTATTCGTTCAAATTTG
>CAZIUS010000055.1:6221-7474 GCA_964542385.1 uncultured Candidatus Peribacteria bacterium | reverse complement strand
ATGTCCTTGCCGATTAGCTCACCTGCTGTTGTCCAAATTTGATAAGTTTTATCATGCGCTTGTCAATTTTTAGGTTTTTGTTTTAAGATAGATGCCAACATAATACTTTCACCTTCTTTTTGATCATGATTTAGTATCATACCTTTTAATGCATTATGTTTGTCTTTAGTTAAAGTTCATTTCAATGTTTTTCATAATCATTGCTTTAAATTTTGGGGATCAATACCAAAATCCTTGGTCTTAACATTATTTTTTCATAACAATGTTTTTAATGCATTACTTGGTAATCATCAATCAATTTGATGAAAAACTTTTTGATTAGTCATAGATCAAGGCATTGGTTTATTCAATACGTGTTTTGCATAAGCAACTTCTAACATTTGAAATCATTTTCAACCACTTAATCACATATCATTTCATTTTTGATTTTTTCAAATCAAATCATGATTATTAATAAATACTGTTTTTCATCATGGTTCTCACAATGGCATTATAATAGCGATTCATTTAACCTCTGTTCATTGACTCGTTTTATATTTTACTTTTGAAATAGATCATTTCATCAATGTATTAAACTCTTTCATGTTTTTCACAGCATGCAGCGCGGTCACTAAATAACAGTCACCTATATTTCATTGTTGAAACTCACTTCAAAACAATATTCACAACTCTTGATCATTTAATGGTGTTCTTTCATTTACAGTAATTTCTCCAAATTTTCATGTTTTCAAACACTCTTTACATGTCTTAAGATAAGCAACTTCTTTATCTGAAAGATCATTGTTTTTCTCACCTTTACTCTCTTTGTTGTCTTGTGGAATCTTTTCTAAATAGAGCGTACAAACTCATTTTTTTACATTTGCCTTTAATTCATACTTATGAGCAATATTTGTTTTACTGTCCACTAATTGTAATTGTAATACACTCTTATCAGAAAAATCCTTTCATAAAGCAATTTCATAACTATTACCTTGAATATCTATCTTTACTTTTTTTTGTCCATTATCTCAATCAATTACCTCAGTTTTAATAACACTATATATCTTTTTTTCAAATTCATCCTTTCACTCTGGTATTTTAATAAATTCTTTCTTATCTTCTTTTTTAACTTCTTTCTTTTCTTCTTTTTCTTCTCCTTTCTTTTCTCATTTCTTATCTATTTTTTTAACTTGTTTTTTATCTTCTTTGTTTTCTTCTTTTTTATTTTCTGGTTTTTTAACTTCTTTTTTTTATTCTTTATTATATTCTTATTT
>CAZIUS010000055.1:0-6211 GCA_964542385.1 uncultured Candidatus Peribacteria bacterium | reverse complement strand
ACAATACTTTATGATTATTTTTGGAATCAGTCTAATCTTAATGAGTTCAGCAATGAATTTAACATCTAAATTACAAATAAATTACTTCCAACAAGCAAATTTTTAGATTCTCTGGCAAACTTTTCAAGATCTTCAGGTTAGTTTGGAGCGTCTTTCATTTACCTTTTATCAAATGAATGTTGAACTTTATCAATCAAAATACGTTGGAAAGGATTTTT
Organism: uncultured Candidatus Peribacteria bacterium; assembly: GCA_964542385.1. Classification (GTDB taxonomy): domain Bacteria; phylum Patescibacteriota; class Gracilibacteria; order Absconditabacterales; family Absconditicoccaceae; genus CAYLWY01. Next base: position 5,993 of record CAZIUS010000055.1, on the reverse strand, counting down.
CTTCTCCTTTTTCTTCTCCATTTTTATCTTCTAATCATTTAATATATTCCATCGTCGCATTTGCTGTTTCTGGACCAAATCAGCGATCTACTTTAATATCAGCTCAATTTTTATTCAGAAATAGTTGCAAAGCTTTTACCGCATTTTTTGTGTTTGTTCAATATTTTCCATCCGCAAAAAATTCTCATATACAAGCTTCTGGAACTAAAACTTGACATAATTCTTGAACTGATGTTGTCTTTATTGTGCCCTCTTCCGTTTTTCCAAATGGATAAAGTCATTTATTTTTCCATTGCCAATCATTTGGATTTTTAAATATATTTATAAAAATACTTAACCTTGGGTCATTATTTGTTACTTCTGTTGTCTTATCAACTGTTTTTTCTGGATTTACCGGTGTTGTTACTGAATTTTCTGGAGTTATTATTTTTGGATCGATTTTTTTATTTATAATTTCTTGTAATAGTTTTTTTTCATTTGAATCATTTCATATTTTGTTTAATTTTCAAATTTCTTGATTATTTTTCCATACTGATACCTCTTTGGTATTAGAATCTTCATTCATTGTAATTGAAAATTTGGTCATAATTAATTTTGCCATTGTAGTTTCAACTGTATTTATATGATTTTGTTCGTATCAAGGTCATGTTACAGGATGAGACAATTGTCATATAGTTTCGGTTCAAGAAGTAACTAAATAATTCATTCCTCACAAAAGTTTCTCTTTTGATGGATCGTTCATTATTTTTCGTCATAACGTTTCTGCAACATTGACACACAAACTTTCTTTTAGAATATCAGAGTATTCACTTTCTTCCTTTGTCGGAACTATTACCTCAGATGTATGAGCACTTTCTTCAATCTTCTTTTTCGCTTCACCCACTTGCGTTTTATCATCTTCTTCACGTGCTTTTTCTCTTTCTGCTATAATTTTTTTCTGTGCTTGTACATCATCTAGAAACTTAAGTATACCTGCTAGTAAAGCATTTTGTGATGCGTCTGCTTTTCAATTTTTATCAAATTGAATCACTCTTTCTGTTCCAACACTTTTTTGGTCAACTCAATCAATTTTTTTGGGGTCTAATATTAATTTTCTTTTTACTTCATCAAAGACTACTCTATGATTTCAAACATTCAACTGTATTGTTCAATCAGGAATAAATTTTCATCATTCATTTAAAATTCTTGTTCATAATTGTACAAAAGTTATTTCTTCTGCTGCTTTTAATAATTGTTCACGTGTTTTTACTGAAGTGTTTTGTTGTTCAGTTCATGGTTGAGAAGTATTACCCACTTCCTCTTTAGGTTTTTCATCTTCATCTAACGTAATATCAATATCATTCAAGCGAGTACCTACTGCTTCAGCAGTTTTGCTATCTGATACAACATCGAGATTCTGTTCTTGTCAAGCATCTTTTCAAAGCTCTTTATCATCCCTAAAAGCGCTATTATTTTCAGGTCAATTGTTCATTATAATACTCTTAAAAAATAAAATATATAACCAAATTTATTATACATCAAAGAATTCATGTTCCATCTTTTCAAGATCAACAAGTTCTGCATCGTGTTGTTGTTTTTCTTGTTCTTGTAATTTTTTAAGAACTCAAAGACCATGTTCCAGCTTTGCTTTGATCTGAGTATCTTTTTCAATAGCGATTTGCTGTTCTATAATCGCTATAATCTCATTAATTTTTCCATTCGAAAGACGATTCTCAAGTAACGCCTGTTTTATTTCTGGTCACTGTTTTCGATACGGTTCGAGTAGTGTAACGAGCTGAAGGAGGTATTCTTTTGGTTGCATGGCGATATTTATATACATTTAAAAACAAACATGTATCATGACTACTTATTCATCACAGCAAACAATGCCAATGCTACATCATTTAAGAGTTCTTCAGGAGCACTTTCGTGTCATTGTGTGGTGAAAAAGAGTTTATGTGATTTTGCCAATGGAGGTAATGCAGATCGTGTTCACGGTCTTGTATCGATACGGAAGGCCGCTCATGCATAGATGTGTTCTGTTTTAGAGTTTTTACCATCAAACCAATTATTTAAGGTAGATCTTCTTACGTCACGAATTTGTTCCATACTATTTGTGTTTTCAGTCACGACGACTCATTTCACGACAAGTTTTCAATCAATACATCGTTCTGAATCAGAAATAGAGGTGTTTGGATTTACTACTTGCAGTTTTGATTTAATCGCTAATGCCACAATCGTTGCTTCTATGGTATCGGTACGATCACAATCAGTATTTTCTAATAGCACTGTTCATTCTGGCGCAACAAGCAAGACATTACCCGGTAATGATCATTTTATCACGATTTCACCTGGTCATTGGAGTACAATTGTTGTCGGTTTTCAGTCATTAAATGGTTTTTTGCCATAATGAGTCAACGTAAATCATTTCTTAATCACATAGACCTCTTGAGTTGGAATTTTTTTGAAAGAGGGATCAATCGCTCATAATGGGTTAGAAACCGTTACCGACTGTACTGCTTTAAATGCTTGTTTGTAAACATTTTCTTTCATATCAGCAAATGCACTGCTATCAGATTTTTTATCAATTGTTTCTATATTACTCATCTCCAAAATCGTACGTCAATCAATACGACGAAACGATTCTAGCGTTTTTTTGTCGTCTTGCAGTGATGATAATGCCGTTCCTTTTTGGATAAAATATGGTGTTGTTACTGCAAAATTAAACTGGCAAACTCTTCATTCGTATGTTTTGGTCGGACTGATATGATAGATTGCAGGCGTTTTTTCTGTAGGTGGAGAAACTTCTTCACAAAGTGAATAAGTAATTTTATCAAGTGATATCGTGTACTCACCATAAGCACTCATTTTCCAATCCTTACTACTCGTCCAACTTTTTCATCGAGACGATTCCAAAACTGTTTTGGTGTCGCTTATAAAATCGTTGTATCGTACGGCACTTTTCAATTTTTGTGAATTACATGATTCTTGAATTGTATACTTTTTGCCATCTGGTGATTCAATAGTAAAGTGACACATCATTGAAGATTCATTTACTACTCATTCGTTACTACTAGAACAAGATCATATATTTTGAACATCAGGATCTGGTTCAAATCATCGCCAAAATGGTAGTATTTCTCACATTTGAATTGATGGAGGATCGACAAAAGCACATTTTGGAGGAGTTCTTTCTGAACCATCACCTCAACCACCTCAACCACCTCATCAACCTCAACCACCTCATCATGGTCATCACTTCAACGTACACGATGCAGTACAAATGCTACTTTTTCCATTTTTAATTCCGTCGTCACATTGTTCTCCTGGATCTAGTCTTCCGTTACCACACTTAATTGATGAATCTGTACCTCATCCTCATCTATTCAAGGTAAGTGATGAAGAACAATTTGGCACCAAGAGACCATTTTGCAGACATTGAAGTGTGTATGTTCCATAACTCGAATAAACACATTCTCATGAGATATTATTAATTGTTTTTCAATTGCCACATGATATCGAAGCAGTATCAGCTGAAATTCAAGCACATTGTACTGCTCACGTATAAGGAAGATTTCTGTTTGTCGAGCCACCTACTGGTGTAACCGTGATAACACAATTATTTCATTCTCCTCCTCAAATAGTAATAGTAGCCGGATCGTGATCGTCTTCATCATCTTCAAGTGAATTACATAATGTATCTGCTTTTGCATTTCATAATATATAATCATCTTGTTTATAACAATCTGTCTGATTAGCGTCTGGTGTACTATCGATATCATCCCCATTATCATTACTAATTTCTGCTCGATTAATAACTGTTCACGTAGCAGAGCTCATAACTTGAAAACGAATTGGTATTTGTACTGAGGTTCATGGAAGAATGATTCCTTGATGTACATAGGTCGCATTTGATCAATTTGCAGTCCAAGCAGTATCAGAAAGCAACAATCACGTTGGAATATAGTCAGTAATTGTAATATTTTGTGCTGGAAGTGTTCCTTGATTATACACGGTAATTATAAACGTCACATACTCTCATACGGTAAATGAAGTTTTTGTTCATTGTATTGTTTTGGTAAGTGCTAAGTCATAAACTCATGGCTCACCATTACCTGTTGTACATTGGTTACTACAAGCATCATTGTCGATCGTATTACCATCATCACATTGTTCTGACGTTCAAGCTTCTACAACACCATTACCACATCGACGTTCACCTACAGTACACAGATCGGTTCATCCATTTCAGACACATTGCCATGTCCATAAATGCGTGGTTGGATTATAGACAAATAACGACACATTTCATGCTGTACACAATCATGGTGTTCATCAACTCAGTGCGTCTCATGCATTGTTAAAATCATAGATCCAGGTATTATCAATACCACCACATGCTCATGTCAATACTGGCGGTGGTGTAGAAACACAATAACAAACTGCTGTATTACACGTTTGTCCTGAAGGACATTGTCCAGCTGTTCCATCACATTCTTCTGGTGAATTAGGATCAATAACGTTGTTGCCACATCGCGCTTCAGATGCCTGACATGAATCATTTTGTCATCAAGGTTGTCAATTACAACTTCGAGACCAAGTGTGTGTTGTCGGATTGTATGCAAAATTTGTTACTGTTCATTGTGCACACAGACCAGGTGATGAAGCATTTAACGCATCACCAGCATTATTTGCATCATAAATCGTAATCGTATCTACAGAACCACAAACCCCATCAGTAGGATTACCTACACAGACACATGATTGACAGGTTTGTCCTGAACCACATTGCGCTTGTCCTGTTCAATCACATGATTCACCGGAATTTGGATCGATAATGGTATTTCAACATCGTAATTCGGTCGTGCTACAAATATCATTTTGTCCACCATTTGGAGAAACACAGCTCCATGACCACGTATGCGTTGTTGGATTATAGATAAAGTTTGCTACTGTTCATGCAGTACATAATCCTGGTGAGTTTATAGTTAATGCATCTCATGAATTATTAAAATCGTAAATTGGTGTTCCATCAACATTACCACAAACTCATGGTGTAGAAGGCAATGTACAATTCGCTTCACATCAATCTCAATTTATCGTATTTCCATCATCACACAGTTCACCAAGATTTGTTTGCACATACCCATCGCCACAATATGGTTCTTCACAGGTTGCCAAACCATTATTATATGTTACACAATTATCAAATGGATTTGAATTTCAATCGTCACATTCTTCTTGATTGGTATATCCTATTCATTGTCAAACAATCCCATCGCCACAATAGCTTTCTGTTGCATCACATGATTGACTGTTACCACCAGCACCTTGGCACTGTCGGCTAAACGTATGAGTGGTTTGATTGAAGGATCGATTGGTAACTGTCTGTCCTGCTGGACAGAGTCCTGCTGCTGTTTGTGTTAGTGCTGTTCCATTATCATTAAATGCGTAATATGTTTGTCAATCTGCAGTTCCACAAATACCTGGAGGTAATTGTTGACAGTCACATGTATTTTGATTACAACTGCTTCAAGCACTACATTGCGCTTGTCACGATCCGTCACATTCTTCTTGATTCGTATATCCTATTCATGCTCCAAGCACTCCATCGCCACAATAGCTTTCTGTTGCGCTACATAATGGACTTAATCCTCATGCTCACTGACATTTCCAACTAAACGTATGGGTGGTTTGATTGAATGCCCAGTTTGTTACTGTTTGTCCTGCTGGACACAGTCCTGCTGTTGTTTGGGTTAATGCTGTTCCATTGTCACCGAATGCATAATACGTCTGGCCATTAACGGTACCACATTGTCCTGCTGGTTGTTGTTGACATTGACACGTGGTTTGATTACAGGCATTTCATGCTGTACATTGCGCTTGTCCTGTTCCATCACATTGTTCTTGATTTGTATATCCTATTCATGCTCAGAGAATTCCATCGCCACAATAGCTTTCTGTAGCGCTACACAATGGACTCAATCCTCATGCTCACTGACATTTCCAACTAA
>CAZIUS010000054.1:5841-8040 GCA_964542385.1 uncultured Candidatus Peribacteria bacterium | reverse complement strand
AGTAGTAACAAAACCAACAGAAGTAGTAACCAAACCAACAGAAGTAATAACCAAACCAACAGAAGAAATAACCAAACCAACAGAAGTAGTAACATGAAAAGAAACTACTATACAATCTCCTGAACAAATTAGTCAATCTTCCGACCCAGAAAAACAAATTGCTCTAGAAAGAGCAAAACATACAATGCAATTATTGAAGGATCAAGCAATATCATCCCTCAAAAGTATGAATCCTGAATTTAAGGATAAGGACGATGATAAAATATTTGGAGATTTGAAAGCAAAATGGGAAAAGCGTATTACCGATGCACAAGACACCGAATGAGTTTTTAAAGCAATTGAATCAATTCAAAAAGAGTTAACAAAAATTAATACTGAGAAGAAATTTACGTATGTTAATGAGAAATGAAAAGTCAAAAAAGAGAAAATAAATAAGAAATTGACCTTGGATACTTCTTTAGATATGCAAGAATACAAATCAGCTTCTGAGAAAGCGCTCTTGTATAAAATGAACGCTCCAGTAACGATTGATGCAAAAACACAAGAATTGCGTGAGAAGGTAAAAACTTCTGGTGAAGAGCTTTCAACAGCAACAATTGCTTATAAATCTGCATCAGAAACATTAGCGGGATTGTTTGAAAAACAAGCAACTGTAGAATGAGATCTTGTTACATTACAATCTGAATATAACACTATAACTTCTGATCTTAATGCAGATTCAAAAAATGATAGTTCAATAGCTCCTACAGAAAGGATTAAAAATTTAAAAATACAGCAAACAGATCTTTCTAATAAAATTAAACAGACAAATACCATTCTTGATAGTTTAAGAATAACACAAATACCAACACAACAAACAGAAGTAAATCTTTTGTGAGATGAATTAAAAAATAAAACAGGGTTATATACTACTGATATACAAACACTAAAAACTCATGAACAAGATCAACAAAAGCTAGTTGCAAATCGCGTAGAAGATAAAGTAATAGCTTATACAGATATTGCTAAGAATTCTGTAATTGCAACAGGGCAAGAATGGTCTTCGATTCAATGAACGATTACTACAGCACAAAATGATTACCAATCGATAAGATTTTCGATTCCCGATGAGCAAAAGAGTCAAAATGATATCACCAAGATGCAACAACTAGAAAAAACGATTAGTGATGAAACGACAAATATCAATAAAAAGATAGATACTTGGATTAAGAACTTTACACAACAGTGAATTACAATCCAATCTGTCTATGCTATGCATGAATATGATGCACGTACCAATAAAGAACAAGTACAAGCTAATAAACAAGTTGTACAAAATGCTCATGATGAATTATGAATACAAGTAAGTACTTTGGAAACCACAATTAAGACAATTAACGCCCAGTTAGTTGATAAAAATACTAGTGTTGATCAAATTCCTATACTGAGCTCAAAAAACAGTCAATTAATAACTTTGCAAGACGCATTACTTGTGCAACAAAGATCATTAGAACAAAAAATAAATGAATTACAAGTTGAAGAAGATAAGTTTAATGCTCGTGAAACTGCAGCAAATAATGCATATGCATTTACTGATGTTGTTCTTCAACAAAGAATATTACAATTTGATGAAGAACGTACGCAACAAAGCGTTAAGCATGAAATCAATACTCAAGTAAATTTAGGAAAACAAAAAGAATCAAATAATAAAGAAATTGCAACGCTTTCAGAAACAAAAATATGACTATTGTCTGATTTGACTGCAAAAGAGATTATATTTGCTAATGCAAAAAAAGCATTGGGCGATGCACCAAAAGATCAGTCTCTTTTGCAAGCATTTAAAAAAAGTGCAGAAGAATTTACCCTGGTAAAAAAGAAAGTGAACGAAAATCAACAAGCTCTCGATAAATATGCTGCATTAAATACAGCTATCGATACCGCGGTAGTGGAATCTAAAACAAGACAAGCTGCTGCTGAAAAACAAAGAGATGGATATATTAAACAACGCAAAGATTTGGATGCTCAAGCAAATGACCTAAATACCAAAGGAACTCATAAAGATCTTCCAAATCAACAACCTTCGACCTATCTTGCAACAAATCTTCCTCCCGCATTTCCATTCGAACAAAAATAACCCAAATTTTGTCAAGCAAAAACGACTCGTTCCTGAGTCGTTTTTTGGTATTTGCCATAATTTAATTATAAACCAATGCTATTAAT
>CAZIUS010000054.1:4682-5831 GCA_964542385.1 uncultured Candidatus Peribacteria bacterium | reverse complement strand
CCCACATATCTAGCAACAAATCTTCCACCCCCATTACCATACAAAAAAAAAAAACCAAAATTTTGTCAACCAAAAACGACTCGTTCCTGAGTCGTTTTTGCTATTTGATTTTTAAAAATGTACAATTATGGTAACTTTTAGTTTATTCTCTAAAAATGGTGGAAAATCCAGAGATCAAAAGTCAGGATGTGCGTAGTGAGATAGCTGATCATTTGTCAAAGCTGAATCAAGAATCAGCAATTTTGTCGATAAAAGAGAAAACCCAATATACACCTCAGAACTGAGTAATGACGATTGATGAACAGAAAGCACTTACTGCATTGATAAAGCTGTATGGTAGATGAGAAAACTCAGAGGTTAACAGTATTCTCAATGAGCGTGTATCATCATCTGAAGAGTCAGTTATCGAAGAAGCCAAACAAGAAGAAAACGAGCTAAAACAAGAGCTTAAGGATTTTGATGATTATCTAAAACCGTTGTCAAAGGAGCAACAAAAGACCTGTAAAGCAATCGTCAAACAACTTAATCGCGTCAATATGCACTCATTTTTTGATTGGAAACAGAATAATGCAATCACCTATGTCCCCAAAAAAGAACCGTTACGTGGAAAAGAAGAAAAAGCATTGGAAAAACTCAAAGAATTGTTGCTCAGCGAAGATCCAGTCATACAACAATTTTTTACGCTAGTAGAAGCGCAACGATGAAATAATTCGTTTTCGACCACCAAAGATAAAAATAAAATTGCACAGTTTGATGATTTTTTGACAAAACAGAAAACGGAAACTGAAGCAACCACTGAACAAACTGAAACAGAAAAATCTGATCAATTAGTACAAAAATTAGTATTATTGCTCGCAGACACTGATATGGATGGAAAGATCGATGCGCTCGATCAGCTCATTACCGATGACAAATGATCACGTAAAAAACTAGAGAAAACACAAAAAGAACAATGAAGAGGAACGGTAAGTGAAACGCAATTGGAATCAGTAATTTTGCAATCATTGAAAAATTTGTGTGATGATGAACCAGGAAGAAATATGGTAGCTACCAATATAGTTTCCTATTTGAAAAAATTACCACAATGGCCAAAAGAAACAAAGGTTGAAAATATGTCACAATTGGTGCAACTGTTACAAACAAATCCTG
>CAZIUS010000054.1:3690-4672 GCA_964542385.1 uncultured Candidatus Peribacteria bacterium | reverse complement strand
TGAAGATTTTCAAACATTGTTGAATTGATGAGTTGATGCAGTAGTTGCACATGCGACACAATTTGATACCAGTATCGAACAAGCAAAAGAAGATGAGGCGCTTATTGCTGAATATCTTACGACACCAGAATGACAAAGAAATACACTCGCAATGATGAAAGCATTACATGAGAAGTTTCGTGGAATACAGCTTTTTATTGATACTGAACAACAAAAAATTCTGCAAGCAAATCAGTGAGCTACGCCAGAACAAGCAAAGGAAAATGCTATGAAATATCATGCATTACAAGATGCCAAAGACGCATTGGACAATAAACAATGACTGAGAAAATCAGCAATCGATCTGATTTATGCGTGATGATTGGTGTCAGTCATTCCAGATATGCAATGAGCGTGAGCATGAGTTGGCGTTCGTTTTTATGAAGGAAAATTAACTGATTTTGTGAATAGTATCGATATGCATCTCGCTGGTTTTCAACAATTGTGATGATCAAAAACGACATCGCTTGGTTTACAAATGACCGTATGAGGAACTATAGCTTCTTGAAGAAAAAATACGTTGTTTTATGCGCTCAATGGTGGCGTGGGAATGCAATTAATTCAATCATTGGTATGACTAGGACGAAATGCTGGCCTCACGTTGGGTGATGAACTCTGGATCAATGAGAAAAAGATGAAATCGTTTGACCCGGTGAGTAAGAAATTTGTGTGAATCTTAGCGTGAGCATCGATTAGCGGTGACTTTACGTCTGCTACTGTACCATTCAAACCATTTTCTGTTCATGCGTGATTATATTACCGTCGAGATAAACTTGAATGACTCAAAGAACAAGAAGCAGCCGTGTATATGATGGTTACAGAGATTGTTAATTCAATTAAAGATCCATCATTGGAATCAATTCGTAAGACAGTCACTGAGTATTTTAAAACAAATAAAATCAAACAATCACCAGAAGAACTAGATCGTGTCGCTCGTGTGTTG
>CAZIUS010000054.1:329-3680 GCA_964542385.1 uncultured Candidatus Peribacteria bacterium | reverse complement strand
AAACAAAGCAAGGAAACAAGCCGACCAACGGTCGTTGCAGAGCAAGTGACGCGTAACCGATACAACTCGCAAGTCGAACAAGCAAGGTCATTTGCAGTTACCTGAGTATGATTGGGTGTGTGAGTAAACTTTCTTGGTATCTATCCACAAGTATGAGTACACTTTGAACATCGTAAAGAAGCGGTGTATATGCCAGACAAAGATAGTGAACGTCGTATAGGAGAGCTGATTGCAACACCATGATATGAACAAAAACTGACGTGAACATTTTCTGAACAAGTAGAAAACTTAAATAGTCGTTTTGGATTAGTCAAGCCAGAAGATCTCATGCTTTCTGTTCCTAGAGATGTTGCAGGACAATGAGAACAAGGTTTTGTATTGGTTCCTGACCATATAGTAGGCAAACAAATCGATCTTCGTATCGCGCCAAATTTGATCCAAAATTGAGTGGTATGATTTCAAAAAAAAGACAATTCATACGAGATTCCAGCTGATTTGCCAATTAAAATTGTCGATATCGTTGAAAATAATCAGGTACGTCATGTGATGGTTATTGGTGATATCAAATGAGAAAACGCGATACCGCTTACACCAGAAATGCAAACGGCGACAGATGATACATGAATTATCAATCGTTTGGTAGAAGTTGAAAGAATTTATGCAGGAGAAATGATTAAAAAAGCACAAGAATCAGTCGCAGCATTTTTTCAAGCACACAAGGATTGGACTTTGCCATTTGTAGTTAATACACCTCAGGATGTTGGAGTAAATGTCCATGCAGAAACCAAAAAGATTGAATCGTATACGTTCCCACTCAAGAATAATATAAAACGACAAGGTGAAATACCGAGTAATGTTATTATTGATACACAAAGAAGTACTATTACCTTACCGGTCAACCTTCAATTAAATACTATTTATTCACAAAAAGATGATAAATATTTACTTGAAACTAAGGATCATGATTGATGAATTTCATTTGGATATGTTTTGGAAACAGAATCATTTGCCCAATTTGTGGAACCAGAAGCAAATATAGATTTATTAACAGTATCGCCAGAATTAGATGCATTTTTGAGATCAACAGAAGGAGCAGAAATGCTCTTGGATATTAGACATGCAGAATGAAATAAAGAGACTACCAAAAAAGCTTTTTACAAAGCTATTGTTGATCAAAATTACCAATGAGCATATCAAAAAATTAAAAAGTTCATCGATAAAACATCTATGAAACCTTTATTTGAATGAATAACTGATCGAGATGCACGCCGTGCAGATTTATATGCAATTTATGGTGCATTATCTCGCGTAAGAATGACAGAATACAAACATTTAACTGATCAGAACGAGAAAAATGATCTTTTAGAAACATTGTTTGATGATCTTGCTAAATCAAAATATACATTTTCAAAACTTATTGATGCTGATAAAGACTTTATTCGTAATATCGTCACTACAGGACATATTGATAAAGCGCAACAACCTGAATTAGTAAAAATATTACAAAAAATATCTAAAAAATTTAAGGGACGATGAGATATGAAATATTACTATACTGAGTATCCAAATAGAAAAGATCCTTTTTATAAACTCATGTTTTTACTTGCTCCCGTGCACGACATTTACGAAACAAGAAAAACAGCAACTAAAGATAGATTGAAAAATGAAAAAGGTGCGCAATGATTTATGTCTTTATACAATGCTGTAGGAGCAGCACTCGAGACAAAACATAATGTTTTTGCAGAAAATAAACCACTAGCAAAACACATAGGACTAGTGTTTGGTTATGAATCTGGTAATGAATCTGGTAATGTTGGTGCATGAATTACTGAAAAGTTTGTCTTCCATCCACACACAACTGGTGATCAATTACCTATTCCTGCTGAACAGTTATCTGCTTCGCAAGACTACTTTTTAAACAATTATTGCAAACAAAATCCAAAAGATGTTTTAGTCGAAACAACTGCTATTGTCGACGTCTTTAAAAAAGAACTTGCGGATCCAGCAATCACTATGTCTGAAGCTGAAAAACAACAAAAAATTACTGCACTGAGTAATGCATTATTTACCAACGGCAAAGTGAATGAAACTATCTATAAAGAATTACAAAAAACAGGTACAATTAAGTCACTACCCTGGATGCAAGAAATGATGCATGGTACAGTAGAACGATGAATGGCAGCATATAGTGATTGTGTGAATTTTATGCTTACCAAGTGACAACCCAAGTTTAAGTTTAAATTTCCAAAGCGTTATGAAGTAACAGCACAACCAGCAGTAGCTGATGTTTCGCTCGAAAAAATCCGTGTCTCTTGACCAATCGTGGTTTCTGAAACAATCGTTACAAATACGGCAGATAGAAGAGCAAGTAAGTACTCTGCTGGAATAATTGCTTGAATCAATAAAAAACAATATACAACGGAAACAAGTACGACAACTCCTGTAGATTTGACGCAAGAAGATTTTGATAAAGTTACGTTTGATGGCTGACAAACAAGTGTTACTATAAGTACTACCAACACACAAGTTGATGCATTTCCATGAAAAATCTGATGATTGTCTGGCATTTTTTATGCAGATCCAAATACCGGTAATTGGCAGTTTTTTGAAGGTAATATTGCATGAACAACGTTTAACCCAGCAACCAATGCAACACTCATTCCAGTAGCAGATATTATGTTTACAAGAAATCATTACGATGCAGTCAATGTGGGTACGTTACAAATGTATATGGCAGCAAGAATTAAAAATGTTCCGTACGATGCCTATAGAAAACAACATGAAGCGTATAAGAAACTGACTCCAGAGCAACAAAAAAAGTTTGCTGAACAACAGGCAGAAAAAGCAAAAAAATAATCAATTTACTTTTACCTATTCTCACCTTCTCATGAAACGCATTCTTCTTATTGTCTTCTTTGCTCTGCTTGGTTCTTTCGGGAACACGTTTGCAAATGATCCAATACAAAATAACTGACCACATACGCTTGGTTCGTTAAATTGTGATATTACAAGCAATGTGGTCTACTATGAAGGAACGCAAGGTATTTATCCAGCAGATAATTTTGATGGCGATACCTGATTTCATTGGAAGATTAGTACTGCGACACAAAACTCGTGGTATTCGATTGCGAATAATGGGCTCTTTAATGCACCAAGTTTTCAGTTTGCATCCAACGGAAAACCAAAAAATCAATGAACAATCACTGCCGTTGCTGCGACAAGTGCAGCATCGATAGGAACCACTATTCCTGCATGATATCAAAGATCGCAAATTGCTGCTCAAATTATCTATCATATAAAAAGACGGTCGTATGTTGATGGAGGTTTGCCTGTACCGATTTATTTTACACC
>CAZIUS010000054.1:0-319 GCA_964542385.1 uncultured Candidatus Peribacteria bacterium | reverse complement strand
AACATATCGCCAAATGCATCGAGTACACAAGAAGAAAACGAATGTCGTAACATTCATGTCGCTTTTTGTGGAGATGGAATAAGAGATAATGGTTCAGTTAGCTCTTCAAGTACTATTAATACACCATTGAATGGTGGTGAACAATGTGATGGAACAGGGCAAGCGCAATGTGCAGCATGAAATATTTGTAATCAAAATACATGTCAGTGTGAGCAACAACCAGTAGGACAATGTGGCACCGTAAATGGCCAGACGTATTATGCGTTCGGTGACAATGGAACAGCATTAACCCAAACAACAGCAGGACTGTGTCCAGCAG
>CAZIUS010000053.1:915-8067 GCA_964542385.1 uncultured Candidatus Peribacteria bacterium | reverse complement strand
ATATGATTTCCGACTATAAATTGTTTTGTCGAGAAAGATACGATACAACTTACTGCAGGAACCTATAGAGTCAATGTGATCATAGAATGAATTAACTATCCATGAATTGGTCCTTGGTTTCCAGAACAATCACTTTTTGAAGTTCATTTGCTTGATACCGATGGTGATTTTTATGACAAAGAAGTAATTATTATTCCCCTAGCGAAAATAAGAGAAAATCAGCAATTTAGTTCAATTGAAATACTACAAGAACAAATTCAAAAAGATCTTCTTCGAGCAAAAAACAATCCTCAACACGTAATTACGTTTGGTACGTTTGATTATTTTCATCCCGGGCACCAAGCATATCTCCAATCAGCTAAACAATATGGTGATCTACTCATTACTATCGTCGCAAGAGATGAAACAGTATTTCGTATAAAATGAGCATATCCAGACCACAACGAACAAAAAAGAATGAAACGTCTTGAAGAAGAAACATATATTACTATTGTAGAACTCTGAGATAGGGTAAATCCATGGAGTTGTCTAAGTAAATGGAAGCCAAATGTTATTTATTTGTGATATGATCAACATTCATTCGATACATGAGTTCGTGAACGATGTGATAAAAATAACTTACATGAAACAGTCATTCTGAGATGAAATAGTATCCATCCAGAAAAACGAAAATCATCGTTACTCAAAAATCAGGAATTGTAAAAAATTTATAAAAATACTGTAAAATTTGTCTCTCTTTCATTAATGAACTGAACAAAAAAAAGAATTCTCGTATGACTTTCATGAGGCGTTGACTCTGCAGTAGCTGCTGCACTGCTTTTGGAACAAGGATATGAAGTAATTGCATGATTCATGAAGAATTATACTGATGAAAGCAATCCAAACTGTCACACCAGAGAAGATAGAGACATGGCAATAAAAGTAGCTGCACATCTTGGTATAAAGACGTTCATCATTTTTGATTTTCGTGAAGAATATAACGAACGTATTATTCAGTATATCTATAATGGCTATCAACAGTGACTTACACCAAATCCAGATGTTTTGTGCAATTCACTGGTGAAATTTGATCTTTTCTTAGAAGAAGCCAAAAAACTCTGATGTGATGCAGTTGCTACCGGTCATTATGCACGTGTAGAACAAGTATGAAATGAACACCTTCTCCTCAAGTGAGTAGACACCAATAAAGATCAATCATATTTTTTGAGTTGATTACAACAAAAACAACTTGCTCACGCATTGTTTCCACTAGGAGGTATGACAAAACCTGAAGTAAGAGCAAAAGCGCAAGAGTTAAAACTTCCAAACGCAGATAGAAAAGATAGTCAGTGACTGTGTTTCATCGGAAAAGTTCCTATGAAAGAATTTCTTTCAAAAACAATTCCTGTGCAACCATGATCTATAAAAGACAGTACAGGAAAAGTAATCGGAACACATCCGTGAGCATTATTTTATACGATTTGACAAAGAGAATGAATTGGGTTGAGTGGTGGACCTCGATTTGTTTTAGAAAAAGATGTACAAAAAAATGAACTTGTCGTCGGTCATGAAGATGATCCAAAATTACGAACATCGACCGTTTTTGTCACTGATCGACACTGGTCAAATCATGCTTATGAATTACCATTAAACGCTTTTACAAAACTCAGATATAGACAACCAGACCAACCTTGTGTTATTAGCACTACCGACCACAAAACCTTTCAGTTAGATTTTTCTACACCGCAAAGAGCTGCAACACCAGGACAAATTGCTGTAATTTACCAATGAGATTTGCTTATTGCTCAATGAGTTATTGTTTAATTTATGACTTTTTTTTGTATGCGTCTTATCATACTTTTCATTGTAATTACATTCTGACTCAGTGGATGCTGAACAAATACTCCTTATAAACAAGAAAAGTTAATTGTTACAGATACTAATCCAACAGAAAGACTGGTTTCAATACAACAAAAAACAAGTACTCCGTGTCTTGAAAACTGTACCAGTATTCATGTCTGATATGCTCGAGCACAGTATGACAATCTTTTTTGGACCGCAAGTCATGTACTTCCTGCAAACTTTGATCAGATTTTGATTCAATGAAAGTGAGTATGCTGAATAAAGCAAGTTTGGAATCATCCCACGCAAGATCTTTCACTGATTCAAACTGTGTGAACGTGTATAGTTTGAATTGGAAGTGGTTCCATTGCCTCATGAACGAATAATCAATGAATATTATTAAAAAGCAATACGACACAATCAGTTTCTGTAACAGAAAATGAGTGACTTTTGTTTGCTTCTTGATTGCTTTTGGAACCATGAATGAGCGGATCACCGTTGGTTTCGAGTCAATGAGCACTTATTTGACTTGTCCATGCACAAACAAAATGATGAACTATGTTTATTGATGTTACTCAATGGTGAGAAGATTTACTTTCACTTTCTGAGAAATAATCTAATTTGTATATCAATAAGAACAAATCAAAACAAACATAAAAAGAATAATTCTGAGAGAAACCGGACTCATTTTTGTCATGAAGGGAGATACATTTGTTTGAATGAACTTTCCATAAGATCAATAAAGTATTTATCAATCTGTTCTATCATCAATCGAGAAAAACTAATACTAATCAATCGAGATAAGAATAAAATTCAAAAAATGATAACCACAAATGGACGCAATATCGTAAATCGAGATCATCACAACAAAGAAGTTATCTCGACCTGTTGTTGGAAACGAAAAAATAACGTTGTAACTATATAGGAAATAATCATGCCTATCATCACGAGAACTCATCAAATAAGTAATCATGCTATTGTTAAAAGAATTTGCATCATAGTAACGAGTTTTGAAGCTCTCCATGTTTGTTCTTGAAAAGAAACCTGTAATCATAAGTTATCTGAAGTACTAATAGTTTCTGAAAAACGGCTTACCACTGATTTCATTGCCTCATACTGTTCTTGATTTTGATAGACAATATAAATTGTGGGTGGCAAAGGGTTTTTTATACCATATTTTTCAAGACTATCTAAGATATTCGGTAATTTTTTTGCCAAAATACGAAAAGCATCATCTTTTGAGAAAAAAGTAGTTTGGAGTCATGCTTGTTGTAATTCTTCCACAAATTTTACTGCTTCTTGGCCAGCATCGTCACGTAAATAGACAAAAACTCACAATTGTTGTTGCACTTGTGTAGAAATACGTTGTGCATTTCGTGCTCACAATGCTAAAATTTGTACCAAAAGAAGTAAACAAACAATCAAAAACAAAGCAACAATAAATTGCTTCCATCATACACGCATCATTTGTTTCACTGTTGAGATCATATGAACTATGAAGAGTAAATTTTATTTATCTTTATTATCTTTATTATCTTTACTGTCTTTGTTATTTTTATTTTTTTTCTTATTTACTTTTAAATCCAATTGATAGGAAATATATTCTTTGAACAACATGATTTTTTCATCGTAATATGACTTAGGCTTGTCAAAAAATTGAAGATTTTCGTGATGTTGATTATAATAAGTAATATACTGGCTAGCATGATTCCATTGGTGCTGTAAAATATGTAATTCGATTAAATTCAAAATAATTTCAGCATCGAACTTACTCATTTCAAACGCTTGTTTCAGATTTCTCATTCCTCATTCTCTATTTCATGACCAAAATTCACAAATTGCTAAACATCTAATCATCTCAGGATTATCATCGTCAAGCAATCAGATAGCTTTTTTCATGTATTTTTTTGCTTCTTGTCGGTTTGTTTTCTCCATTTCAAGTACTCATTTGATATACCAACTCATAGCATCATCATTTTCTTGATCAAGCAAAAAATTAATAGGTTTTTCTGCTTTTCAAATTTCTCCTTTTCTATACATAATATCCGCTACTTGATATAACGCGTCCTTATTTTTTGGGTTCTTAGCTAACAGAGAATTTGCCAAATCAAGTGCTTCATCAAGCAATCATTCCTCCTTGAGTTCTTCTATTTCATCAAATTGCGGATCACCCATACGATTAATAAAGTAAAATACGCTTAAGTATACCGAAACAGTAAAAAAACTCAAAAGAAAGCTCTATTATAGACATAATAGAGCTTTACAGTTTTGAAAATATATAGAATAGAATTATTCTTGTCGATCAAGTATAACACTTGGTCACATAGTAGGTGCCAAGACAATTTTACTGATAAGTTTTCATTTCACTCCAGATGGTTTATTTTCTATCAAAGCATTAATCAATGCAGTTACATTTGCTATAAGTTGTTCATCAGTAAATTTTAATTTACCAACTCAAACATGGAGATTACCTGTTTTATCAAGTTTGAATTCTACTCTTCATTTTTTAATTTCATCAATTGTTTGTTCGATATTTGTACTTACTGTACCAGCTTTTGGTGATGGCATGAGTCATTTTGGTCAAAGTGTTTTTGCAACTTTCGCCAAATCTCTCATCATGTCATTGGTCGTTACCAATACATCAAATGAAATATCTCATTTTTCAATCTGTGTTAACAATTCTGTATTTCCAGCAATATCAGCACCTGCTTTTTTTGCAATTTCAATTTTGTCATCACTAACAAACGCAGCAACAGTTACTTTTTTACCTGTTCCATTTGGAAGAACTACAGTAGCTCTAATGTTTTGATCATTGTATTTTGGATCTGCAAATGTTTTGATATGCACCTCCAAACTACCACCGAACTTAGCATACGATACTTCTTTGATTAATGCAATAGCTTCCACAATAGCATACTTTTTTCCTGCTTCAACTTTCGTTTTAACAGCAACATACTTTTTTCCTCTTTTTGCCATGGTTATAAAAAAATAATAAAAGCGGTACAAACGACTGGGCAACAGTCTTCCGCGAATAAATTAGACTATTTTACTTCAATACCGAGACTTTTTGCAGTACCGATAACACTTTTTCTAATTGAATCTCTATTTCTTGTGTTCATTACTGGCATTTTAACATCGATAATATCTTCAATATCAGCTACACTTAACGTTGCAACTTTTGTTTTATTTGGTTCTCCAGCTCATAATTTAATTTTTGCTTTGTATTTCAATAAATCTGAAGTCAATGGAGGTAGAATTTCCATATCATAACTTCTATCAATATACACCGTTACGTTTACTGGTACTTTAATATCAGTACCTGCGTATTGTTGCATTACTGGTAATGTTTTATCATTGAATTCTTTGATGAATCCTCAGATATTCACTCATTGAGCACCAAGCATAGGACCAGTTGGTGGAGCAGGAGTAGCTTTTCATGCAAGCATGTGGAGACTAAACTTCTTTTGAACTTTTTTTGACATAGGAATAATAAACAGTTAAAAGTTTGTGGTTACGACCACTATCGATTATACCGTTTTGCAAACAACTCACGCAAGAGCGGTTTTGTTGTTTCAAAAATATCATCATCGACTTGTATAAACCATCGATCTCTTTCCTCTGAAAAATACACAAAAAACAATTGTTTTTTACCTAAATACTGAGGGATTTGAAGAAATATTACTTTATCTCCAAAGAGTCAATGGGTGTTTATATCTTTTTTGTCTATAAAAGCAACAGTTTTTCAAGCATGTTTTGCCACTGCGTCAGATATATCAGGTAAATCATTTCATAAATAGGCAAAGTGTGTATTGTCGTTGTTTTTTAGCACGTATTTTATAGAAGATGCAAATCAAACAAATGATGCGCTCTTCATCGTGCCACGCCAATGATGGGTTCATGGAAACGAAAGCATTCAGGGATATTCAGTTCAAAGAAGAGTATCAATGGTATTTGTTTTAACAGAAGTTTGCGATGGCACAGTTTGTTTTTTGCCAAAAAATAATTCTTGTGTAGAAACAATATGTTTTGGTGTTCTTGGCAAAACTGAAAGTGGAACATCGCTTTCTGAAACTACTATTCATGTGTTGTTACTATCTCATACTGGATCTGATATTTGATTTTGTTCAATTTGAAAACGAACTATCGCATCTTCTGTCGATCAGGTACTCATTTTTTGTTGTGGAATATTTTTGATTGGTGTAGCAAACACGTCTTTATTTGGGGCAAGAGAAAAAAACAAAGTATACACAATACCAAATGTAACGAACAAGATTCATCCTCCCAAAAACAATGGAGACGTGGTATTTGTACTCTGTTTCATAGATACTTTTATAAACAAACATGCTATTTTATGCTATCCTTTCGATTTTTTCAAATGAAACCATAACTGGTGTATTTCTTCACAAAATCTCAATGTTTACATAAACAAATCATTTTGCAGGATCTACTTCTGTTATAATACCTTTCATTCCATTAAAATCTCATTCTTTCACCAAAACTACGTCTCATTCTTGATACGGTATAGCGTATTCAGCTCTTTGATTTTTTTCATTGATATAACCTATCATATCATCGTATTCTCTTTGTGTTAACGGTATTGGACGAGTTTCAGCTCAAACAATCAATCTTACTCCTGGTGTATTTCTGATAACATACCAGATTTTATCGTTCATTTTACATTTGACAAACACATATCAAGGATAGAGTTTTCTTATCTTAAATGATTTTTTTCATTTTTTATAATATACTTCGTTTACTACAGGATTTAAGAAATCAACAATATCAAACTCTAATGCTTGTTTTTTAATTCTTTCTTGCAGATTTTCTACAACAAGGGTTTCTTGTCAAGAAACAACACTGAGTACGTACCATTTAAATTCATTATCTTCAATTTGTTTTTTGATATCAGAAGTTGACATACGCGTAAAAAGGATTAAAAGGCTTGATAGAGTCTACCATCAAACTATGTTCATGAAAAAGCTGCAAAAATCGTTTTGTAGAGATTTCATCGAACATTATCAAATGTAAGAAAAACCACTGATCAAATGATAATTACAAAAATAACCTGTAAAAGAAAGGTTTGTACCTCTTTTCGAGTAGGTTTTTTTACTTTTTTGAGCGTATCAAGACTATCGTAGAAAAAATTGAGCATTGCAGAAAAATTGCTAAATGACCAAATGTAGTGATTTTCTCGCATGATGCAAGAGTAGTTTCTATTTTCATTGAGGAGACGAGGTAATTCACTCTCTCATGAGTTGTAAGACAAATTTATCTGCCAATCTATAACGTTTATCAAATTCAGAAAGAGACATTAAAACCAGTTTATTATAA
>CAZIUS010000053.1:0-905 GCA_964542385.1 uncultured Candidatus Peribacteria bacterium | reverse complement strand
ATCAATCAAATAAGCGCGCTACATCATCTTTAATTTTTTGTAAATGCTCTGTAGCATAAACATCATATATAATAACAATATCAACATCAAGCTTTGCGCCAAATAATTGCCCAAAATACCATTTTTTAATGAGCAGTTCGTGACTATGAAAGTATTCTTCAAGTTCAATTTGAATCATGTATAATAAGAGTTGTTTGATATGTTGTCACAAGCCAGGTGTTAAAGAAATTGACCATCATTTTGCGCTATCTTTTTCAATTTCAATTACTCATGCATCTTCCAATTGATCTATTTGTTTTTTAATTGCAGGAAACGATCGTTCCAGCTCAGATTCGAACGCTCTGATTGAAATTCACTGCCTTCTAAAAACTAGATATTTTAAAATATCAGCTTTTGCTTTACTTCAGACTAATTTGTCTAATTTCATCGCTCTTGCAAATACAAACACAAACAATACATATATGCATTTGTTTATTCATATTGCAACCATAAATGTCTATAGTTTTTGTTTGAGCATGATGAAGTGGTGTTCGCGCATTAGTACAACTCATGTCCACACTCAATATTCCAGATTTGGTGTGTATTGATGAGTCAGATTCTCTTGCATTGCAACAATTTCGTGAACAAAATATCGCAACATTTGTCGGTCATGACTCTTATTTATTACAATTATGAGATGTGGTGATATATTCAGCTGCAACCAAACATACACCGCAAGTAAAAGATGCACTTCTTTTTTTAGAAAACGACCCATTGGCTCCGACGCCATTTTTGTATGCTGAGTTTTTATGAGAAATATCAAAATACCTCACAACTATTGCTATTACTGGAACTCATTGAAAATCTACGACAACGTGACTTACTGCTGTTTGAGCTATAGAAAATTTCCCACAAACAGCTTTAGC
>CAZIUS010000052.1:6119-8094 GCA_964542385.1 uncultured Candidatus Peribacteria bacterium | reverse complement strand
AGATATACAGATAATTTTTCTAATATAACGATAGAAAATATGAGTTGATTTACTCGAAAGTCAGTGGATACCTCATATTTTTCTGTCCGTGTCCCTGAACAAACAACTGGAGCTATGTATTTACTCCGTCGAAATGACAGTAATGAGTGATTACGATTTCTTGAGGCATCACATTTTCTCAATCAAGATCTAGTAACGTTAATGGATTTTTCATTACAACCATGAGTATGGAATATTGAACAGGTAATGCAAAACCCATGAGTATGTATTATTCAAGATGATCGTGAGTGAATGTATCATACTGCTACTATTCAACAATGTGGTGATGCGTTTTGTAAACTCAGTATGCAATGATATACGTATATAACGCAACCAGTATCATGAGATCAAACGCTTGTTATTCGTATTAGCCATGATGCTGATCAACTTGTTGATTTATTAATACAGGAAACTCTTGCTAGTTTGGTAATAAAGTAGATTTTATATTTTCTAATCATATCAGTATGAAATTTTTTTGGTTATTGTTTTTTATTGTTTTGGTGAATATCCCGTTGTGAAGTAGTTTTGCTGCATCGGATCAACAAATCGTCACATGGCTTTTTGATCAATGATTATCAAAGTATAGCAATGTAAATGAATTTAGGCCACAATCCCATGTAAGTAGAGGTGAAGCAGCAAAATTTATGGTGGAGTTTGCTAAATTATGAAAAAAATCAAAAATAAAAAATACTGAAGAATGTCGTTTTACTGATATTAGTAATTATGATAGTAGTTTGATGCCTTCTATTATCGAAGCGTGTGAGTATTGAATCTTTAAATGATTTCAAGGTAAATTTTATCCAAAAAATGCTATTTCAAAAGCTGAAGCACTAGCTGTAGTGATGAGGATGGCATATGGCGTTTTGGATGAAGTAAATGATTACCCATGGTTCAATTCTTATCATAATAAAGCAACACAATTAGGCATTAGGAATGTAGAATATATTATGAGAGGATGATCAAATTACGAAGCAGCAATTACGAGAATGCACATTGCTACATGGATACATGAACTGTTTCTTGCACAAAGTACTGTATTGGGTATATGGGATGGTAACCAAAATGTGTATGATTTGGATCAGGCAGACAAAGTGTTACATGGTGTAGCTTTGTCATGTGAGAATGCTATGCAGGATGAAAATACTATTATTACCTATGAGTGTAATGATGTTGCACAATATGCAGATATTATAGCATTTTTAGACGATCTTAAACAGTGAAGATATCAAGATGCAGCAAATCTTATGAATCAGTCATCAATGATTCCTGTTATTATTTCATCAATTAATCAGCCAGTATATTTTATGCCTTATGAAAAATGAATTATAGGGTTTTTTATTAGTTGAAATTGAGATACAAACTATTCGATGCTTTATATTACCGTATCAAATAATAAATTGTATCTTTATCGATCGAAAAATACCATGCTTTTGCGATATAATACTAATAATTCGCCTATTTCATTTAACTGGATTGATCTAATTAAACTTAATTGATCAATAGAATTACCAATAAAAAATGCATATTATCCAAAATGAGTACAAGATTGTAATAGAGATCAACTCAATGAATGTGTTAATAATCATTTAAAATCAGTTATGCAATGAAAAACTATTGATATTGATACAACCGAACGAATCAATGCTATGAAAAATAAGATAAGAAAATAGAGTTTTGAAATAAATTTATGAGCTGATGAGTTTGGAAAAGGTATCTAGAAGGTGAAAGATTTGCTGACGGGAGAGGAGAAGGTGGAAGAAATAGAGAGGAAATCGAAGGAAGTAGAAGGAAATAGAAGGAAATAGTAGGAAACGGTGTACGCGGAGCAAAGGGCGAGGAATCGCGATGAGAAAAAAAATAAGCGACAGGGGAGCAAAACTGAACGTAAGGACTCATACGGAAGACTTTATTTTTTTTTGAATGCGATTGTGAGACC
>CAZIUS010000052.1:2685-6046 GCA_964542385.1 uncultured Candidatus Peribacteria bacterium | reverse complement strand
GCGCATTATAGCGGACCGTGTCCGCCGCTACGACAAACATATCTAATGATTAATTCTCATATAATGTATATGTAATTGTTCCAGCATAGGTATCAGGTTTGATATAGGCTGGAAGGGAAATACGAAGCTGTAAAGGTGCTCAGTAGGTGCCTGTTTTTCAGCCGTTTACAGCAGGATCGCGTTTGATAAACGTGACGGTTCAGGTTGCTGGACTGTAACTTGCAAAAGCAGATCATAACGTGACACCTGTATTTGCTGTGCCTGATAAAAGGACAATACCAGTAGATTGTCGCGCAATTCATGTGTTTGATAAACTTGTGGTCGATCAGCTTAGATTGGTGATTTGTAAGGTTGTATAATAGCCGCTATCAGCTCAATTCGAATCAATTACTTGAAAATAACCAGAAGTACTGGTAAATCACGTTTGTGCGTACCCTTGCGTTGTTATTTGAGGAAATGCGATAGTGCTTGGTCATGCAATACAGAAATCACCACTCGGAGCAGGAATAGTGACTGTAAATGCTGATGTGTATTGGACTGATCTTCAGTAGGGATTGGTAACAGTAAGCCTTACCGGATAGGTGCCATTTGGTAATGCTGGTGAAATAATTCACCCACTCAAGTTCCATGTTCCATTTCATAAATTGGTTCCCGTATAGGTGGTACCAGAGATAAGAATGGTAATAGTATCCAATGTTCCTTGAATCGTTCCTGTAAGCTGAGGAGATCATATAGTTACTGCAGACGTTGTCAGTGAAGCAGGTTTTGCATACAGAGTATATACTTGTCCAGAAGTAAGTGCTGTACTGTAAAAACGGACATCATCGACACACCCATCATAGTAATTTGTTGGAGAACTATCTGCAAGTCTTCAGATATTTAACCTGTTACTTGCATTACTGTTGTACGTTTCGTTAGTTGTATTAGTTCAATCATAAATACCATTTATATAAATATCTCTGTCGGTATTTGAATTAAAGACTGCGGTTACGAGAAACCATTCTGTAGTATTCAGTGCAGTAGCAGCATTTGTATAGGTAGCAGTAGTATTTTGTGCAGTTTGTCTTATTGTTGTACCATTGTGTTCGATATTTCGCATCCTATTGGTCGATGTAGATCTAGCAAATGAGACAACACCATGGAGTCATGCAGTCGTATCTGATTTCATCCACGTTGACATCGTAAATGGATAGGCAGTAACAAGATTTGTCGCTCTTTGAATATATTGTGTGGTTCCATTGAAACACATGACTGTTTCACCGTTTTGATTTCAGGTAGTAACTCAATTGAATTGGGTTCCATCAAATCAATTTCCTGAAATATCGGTATATAATCATCCAGCAAAACTACCATCGTAATGTAAACGTAGTCATGTGGGTGCAGGTATTTCAGTACACACACTTGGTGCTCATGTACATTCCCATCAGGCCTCTATACTACACAGTGCAGAACATCAATCGTCATTGCCGGTATTTCAATCATCACACACCTCAGGAGCTGTGATAATCCCATCGCCACAGTCGACATTTTGAATATCGATTGAATATCAAAAGAGAATGACTCAATCTTGCAGTGCGTTATCTCCCATTCTTAATGTTCGCATTCCAAATGGTGATTTACCATTTAGAGTACTAAGATTTCATACCGGTTGACGACTTTGTCACGTCAGATTCCACGCTCATCACACAATTCATGTTGGTGCTGATTGATCGTAATAGATTTGTGCTTGAGGACAGGTGGTATTTGGTGCCGTATAGGTTCACGCATTTGCTAATGCAACAGTCGTCCCATCTGGATGGATCAGGAGAAATGATTTTTCACCTGGATAACAGTTGGATACTCACCATGGTCAGGGTGGAGATTCATTATCAATTGGACGAAAATCAATGCTAATATTTACATCTTGAATGACTGAACCAGTTGGGAAATTTACTCCCGTGAGTACCATACCGGTATAATCTTTGGTACCATTATCGACAAAATTTGGTGCAGATGCTCATCAAGTATAAACTACAGAAAATGTAGATGCTCCGCAAGTCGTAAACTGAATTTTTCATTGATTAACCGTAGTGACGGTTGATGGAACTGTCGTGTCTCAATTTGGCGTACATGATGCTCATGGTTCTGTTGCAATTCATTGTACTCACCGGTCAGTTTGTCATGCATGAAAGACATTGATTTCTACGAGTGATCCATCCGGATAAGGAACTGCTTGTTGAATCAAGACTGGTTCAGAAAAAAGTAAATGTTCTCCAGCGATACCAAATTCGAAGATTTCCTGGAGTGGCTCTTTTGTTGGAAGGATTTGAAAGGTCATTTTCAGTTAAAGTATCGACTCATGAATTAATTGTTGTATTGTCTCATGATACAATGACGAGTTCTGTGTTTTCAGTATTGTGTAAACGCATTCATTGTTCAATTGGTACTTCTTTGATTGTTAGATTAGGTAATTGGGTAACTGCTTCTTCTGGGACGATCGTGAGTTCTGCTATTTGTTTTTCTGTTCATAGTGTGTTTGTAATAACAATATCGGTAGGAAAAATTACAGTTGTCGTATCAAGTTGCATTATCGTTTGTGTCGTAATAGTGTCTTCAAGAAGTAAATCTCACGAGTTAGTTTGTTCTCACGTTCAGAATACAGATCACGTGAGTGCTTCAATGCCAGTTCATAAAGATGAATCTGTTTCATAAATTGTTTCAATTGCAATATATTGTACTCATCATACAGATTGTTCAGGTTGCGTTGCTCATGTATTTTGTAGTAGTTCATTATCAGGATTAGTAATTGATCGAGTATCTTCATAAATGGTTTCTCATACAATAGAATCTGTAGGTTGGTCAATACCTGGTTGCGAATTACTGCTTGAATCAGCAACAGGGTTAGTATTTATAATTATTTCGTTTTGTGTATTTTCTTCTCCTCATGCTTGAGCTGGAATTGTTTCTTCAGCGATTACTGTTTCGCTAATTACTGTTTCTTCGATTATGCTTGGTGTTGGTTCAACTTGAGGAATGTCAATTTGTACAGGATCTGGAGCAACTTCAACAGGCGGGGCACTTTCACTAGCACCTTCTTCTTGAGCAAAAACGAATCCAGAAAAGTGAATCAAGGGTTGTCCTTGAAAGAGGAGTGTTGCAAAACAACATAAGAGGATAAATAATTTATTTTTCATAAACATGGAAATTGAATCAATAGTGAGTAAATTTTTATTTTTTGAAGTTTACTCAACTATACTCATAATATGTACTGAAATCAACTTATCAATGTTTTTTGTTTGTTTTTACTTTACAAAATACTATCTCGTGATACACTACGATTGTAAAAAGATAAAAAAAGAAAGTATATATCAGAATTCAGAAT
>CAZIUS010000052.1:2362-2675 GCA_964542385.1 uncultured Candidatus Peribacteria bacterium | reverse complement strand
AAGAAATTGACAATTGACAATTGAGAATTGACAATTAAAAAAAAGAATACGTCATGTTGCGCTTCAGAGTATAGTAAATTCACTTTAAATTTAGTATAATAAAATAGTGAATTTACTACGTAGAAAATTGCCGTTTGGTTTAATGCGAACGTCCTAAATTCAAATGCAATTTTCTATAATTACTATAAGTAGATATTTTTGAATAAATCAGATATCAGATTCTAGATTCTAGATTCTAGATTCTGGATTCTAAAAAAATCTTTTCATTTTTCATTAAAAAACCATGGTATCAATTGAAGATCTTAGATTACCA
>CAZIUS010000052.1:501-2352 GCA_964542385.1 uncultured Candidatus Peribacteria bacterium | reverse complement strand
TTTGAAATTAGAATTTTGAAATTAGAAATTAGAGTTTTGAAATTAGAAATTAGAAATTAGAAATTAGAAATTATACCCGTCATCCTGAGGCGATAGCCGAAGGATCCATAGATAAGAAAACTGGATCCTTCCACTTCGTTCCTCAGTGTCAGGATGACGTAATAAAATTCAAAACTCAAAAATCAAAATTCAAAAATCAAAAATCAAAAATCACTTTTCATTTTTCATTAAAAAACCTTGGTATCAATTGAAGATCTTAGATTACCACCACATCATCTCGAAGCAGAAAAAAGTGTTTTGAGCTGTTTGTTGCTTGATAATGAAGTGTTGTATTTGATAGAAAGTGTAGCGCTCGTCCCTGCAGATTTTTATCAAAAAGAACATCAGTTGATTTTTGATGCGGTTCATGAATTATGGATAGCGCGTAAAACTATTGATGTCATTACGTTATCCAATCAACTCACCAAAGGTGATAATTTGGATGTCATATGATGAATGGATTATTTGTATGAAATTGCTTCTTACGTCATTACGACGGCAAATGCAATGGATTATGCAAAAATAGTCAAAGAAAAAGCGGTCTTACGTAATATACTCAGAGTTTGTCAGCAAATTGCTGGAGATGTCTATCAGACACAAGATACACAAGAAATATTGGAAACGATCGAGAAACGTATTTTTGATCTTACGCAAGTAAATCTCAGTGATAGTTTAAAACATATCAAAGACGTCTTGAATACAAGAGCAGAGGAGTATATGGATCTGGTCGATAATCCAGAAAAACATGAAGCAATAAAAGTACAAACTCATTATACAGAACTAGACGGATTGATGGGATGACTCAGACCAGGTGATTTGTGTATCGTTGCAGCTAGACCGTCTATGGGTAAAACAGCATTTGCATTGAATCTAGTTATGAAAGCTGCATTAAAAGGGAAAAAATCAGTAGCTGTCTTTTCTCTGGAAATGGGATCTGAACAAATTGTGGATAGAATTTTGTCGCAAGTCGCAGGTATTCCTATGCATCGTATTACCAAATGATTATTGGATGAAAACGATTTTAATAATCTTGGTGAGGCTATGGCAAAGGTCTCAGAAACGCATATTTACATCGATGATAAAGGTGGTGCATCGATCAACGAATTAAAATCCAAACTCAGAAGATTGAAAGTGGAAAAGTGACAACTTGATCTCGCCGTGATCGATTATCTCCAGTTGATGAATGCGTGATCCTCAAAATTTGGATGAAATCGTGTTCAGGAAATTTCAGAAATATCAAGAGGTTTGAAAGAGCTGGCTCGTGAGTTACGTATTCCTATCATCGCTTTGTCTCAGCTGAGTCGTGCGGTCGAACAACGTCCTGACAAACGTCCACAACTTGCCGACCTCAGAGAATCAGGAGCAATCGAACAAGATGCAGATAGCGTGCTCATGCTCTATAGAGAAGACTATTACGATCCCTACACCGACAAAAAATAAATCGCACAAATATTCGTTCGTAAAAATAGAAATGGTCCGACATGAGAGGTTTAATTGAAGTGGAAAGCACAAACGATGGAGTTTTTTAATATTATTAAGGAGTAGGTAAATGGTTGACGATGGACAGTTGATAATTGACGATTTGATAGGAGAAAAGAATGGTTTGTAATGAATGTAGATGCGGATATTATCCATCCATACGAGTAGGAAGTGGAGGGATGAGGATTACCTCATCCTTGGAAATAGACAGGAAATGAAGGGAAATTGGTGTCTACAAAAAAGAAATTACGCTTCCGTTTATTTAATTTCCCATTATACAATGAAAAGACGATTTGTTTTAATTGTTATAATACGGCTTGGATGTCTTCAATA
>CAZIUS010000052.1:0-361 GCA_964542385.1 uncultured Candidatus Peribacteria bacterium | reverse complement strand
TGCTGACGTAGATCAGCAACTCAACTGATTTTAACTTGGAGATATGGATTAAGAACTTAATATTAGAGATGTTTTTTTGAAACCTGAAGATGCGCAATTATTTAATGAACTTTGTGATAGTAGAGGGATATCATTGATGGAAAGGAGTATTCCTATGCTTTCTTTTGGTGAACAATCATTTTTTGGTGATGCAATTATTCCATTTTTGCGTGCTTATGGGTCATGAAATCTAGAGGATGGAGCAGCTGTCGTGACAGATCCTAAAAAAACAACAAAAATCTCCTTGCCAGTCGTTATTGGTGCGGCAATTGTAGATGCAATTAACCCGTGTGCGTTCGCTGTCCTTATTATTTTGATGACT
>CAZIUS010000051.1:7680-8335 GCA_964542385.1 uncultured Candidatus Peribacteria bacterium | reverse complement strand
CCTACCAATCAATGAATACAGACAACAAAAGACTCTACTGTATGATTGTTTTCAGAATCACAACATAAGGTTTCAAAAACGAAAATATACATGAGAGATTGAGAATGTTCTGAAGAAGATCAGAAAAAAATAGACGCAGAAAAAGCACGAGCCAAATCATATCAAGAAAGAGTTCGCACACTCAATTTTGCTACTGATAAGCAAAAATTTGAAATATTTGACGATTTACTGAATGATTCAAGTCGCTTTGAATGGGGTATAGATAGTTTGTGAGAGGTAAATAGACACTATCTAGATATTGGCATTAAATATAAACCAATGAGTAATTTGGAAAGTTTACCAAAGAAACAACATCAGGTTCGAAATGTGCGTAGAGAATTTCCGTATCGACCTCAATACCGACCAGTTGATGAGTATGCAGATAAAACAATAGTGGCAGTCAGTAAATCTACTTTGGATAATAATCCACCAAAATTTAAAAAATTGCTTGATACTCAGATAAATGCATGATACTGGGTCAATGGTGCTAATAATTTTAAATTTAGAACGTACATTGCAGATCTATTATGAGAAAAGTATTTTCCTACTTGAAATAAATCGACAAATGTGTTGAAAGCAGAAATATATATGAATTGTATGTTTTGACAATATTGGG
>CAZIUS010000051.1:0-7597 GCA_964542385.1 uncultured Candidatus Peribacteria bacterium | reverse complement strand
TTCTATTTGGCCTGAATTGCCATATGCTGACCCTATTGCATCTCTAATGCTTTCATCGAATACGTAATATAATAAATAGTAGAATAAATTTTTCTCTTATATATTGACTTTATTGTTTAAATAATTATATAATACATACACAAAAATAAAATATCATGAAACATTTCAAGAAAGGGATCGCAACCTTGATTGCGCTATTACTTATTTCTTTTTCATCTTTTGGTCAGTGTGAGTATTTAGATTCGATTGAGTCTAAGTATATGAGTGATTATGTAAGTCTTGATCAAGCCTACGCTGATCAGTACTTACAAATATTATCAGTTTCTTTTAATAATGGTGCACTATCACCATGTCTAGAAAAAATTAAAAAGATTACATTACCAAAAGGAGACCTATTTTCTCCAGAAATAGAAACTTTTGCTAGTCATTATTCATTAAATAAAAGACTATTAGAATATAGAAATCTCGTGAAACAGCAGAATTCTTTATTAGTAGTTACTGATTCTTTGCAACATCAGAACGGTATACTTACTCAAATCAATGTAAAGAGTAATCAAGAAGTATCGTTTCTGGAAAAAGAATATGAAAGATTGAATCAAATTGCTGAATTTATGCAATTAGTTGCGGTAGATTATGAATCAGGAAAAATGAAAAAAAAGTGTGAATTTATTTTTCAATATGAATTTACTAATTCAACCTCTTTAAAGGAAATGAAAAAAATTGAAAAAGAATACCTAGACTGCCAAAAAGAATAGGAAGTCAAAAAAATATTTTTCTCAAAAAGACCAGCGATTTCGTTGGTCTTTTTACATTGAGGAAAATATTGTAATTGTTGATAATTCTCCTATGCTATGATAGTTTATTTGTCTTGAAGATCTGAAAAAAGTATTGTTTGTTATTTTTTGATTTCTTACCGTCTTGCTCCTTATAGCTATTGTTTTTCCATACTCGTTTAAAACCCTAGACCAATCAATCATTTTCAATCGTCAGTGAAAGGTCATCGTCGGTCACAAACAAGAACCATATAGTACCTTTGATCAAATTCCGGAGCGTTTGGTGCAGCTTGTTGTTTGAATTGAAGACAAGAGATTTTGGATGCATCCGTGAATAGACCCTGTTGCGATCGCTAGAGCACTTTGGTGGCGTTTACAATGAATCTGACCGATGCAAGGCGCGTCGACAATTGATCAGCAAGTGATTAAATTAGATCGTGAACAATTTTCCAGAAATCGACGAGCAAAGATAAAAGAAAATCGATGGGCATTGAACCTCCAGTTGCATCATTCCAAAGAAGCTATTTTGCTTCGTTATCTCAATACAATACCGTTTTCTCATCAGATTGTTGGTTGGAAGGCGGCATGCGAATCATACCGAAATAAATCGTGCTTGTACTTGAGTGATGAAGAGTTACTTCTCACCTTGGTGATAGGACAACTCTGAGCCAATCCTTATACTGAGACTTGATGGAAACAGGTTTTGTGACGTGCACAGATGTTTAGTCGCGTGATGCCGGAATTATTTTCTGGTTCATTGATTCTGACGGATGCGTTGTCAGATCGTTTGCATAGTTTTCCTGCGCCTCTTGATCCGAGAGTGACTGAATTTGTCAAAAAAACACTGCCAGCATGAAAATCAGCCTATGATTCATCGTTGAGCCAACGTCTTGATTCATTACTTGAACGCACCAAAGTACAAAGAAATCAGTATTCTATTGAAGACTGTTGTGTGGTCGTTTTGGATGCGCAAGGCAATCTCGTTTCTATGAATATTTGTCGTGCGTGGGATGATGAAGCGTCGTGAAAAATAAATAGTTGTCTGCTGCCGAGACAAACCTGATCTGCGATCAAACCATTTGTTTATTTGTATGCGTTTCATCATTTGTGACTTCAGGCGACCGATACTATCGTGGATGAGCCGGTGAGTTATGATTTGTGATGATGAGCACTCTATGATCCCAAAAATTTTGATCTCACGTATCATGGTGAAGTGACGTATGCATATGCTTTGTGAAATAGTTTGAATGTGCCAGCAGTAAAAACAGTCTACCAGATTGGTGTGGAACCATTTTTACAATTCATCAAAGAGCAAACAAATCGTCTCGCTCCAAATACCACTCTGAACCCAAAAACTGCAGAAGAGGTCGGCTTATCGGTTGCACTTGGCACATACGAGATGTCTGTGTGGCAATTTGCTCAGTTGCGACGTTTATTGTTGCCGACGTGATGATTGCCGCAATACGAGACAGCGCGTCGTGCTATTGTTGCTATCCTGACCGACCCGACCAATAAGTTAGTTTCTTTTTGACAAGATACCCCAATAGCGACACCTGGGCGAGCAGTCAAAACCTGAACGTCGAGAAAATTCGTGGATGGTTGGATTTGTGGTGTCCGTTCACGCGAAACGGATTGAAACACTGTTTGTTTGTGGCTGTGAAATACCACCAATGCACCAATGCTTGGACCTAGTAGTGAAGTCGGAAGTTATATGTGGTCATTGATCGTGGCAGAAGTAGATAAATAAGACTTGACTTGTGTTTATAATTAGTTATAAGAATTATTATCAAATGCGATTTATTTGTTTATATAATAGTAATGAATACATTGCAAACAGTATGTACTGCTTTTCTAGTTACCGCTTGATGATGTGGAAAAATTTCTAATGTATGAACTTTAGAAGGTAACTATAAAACATATAGACAGGTTGTAGAATGTATCGAATATTCGATTTTAGAATCAATACAAGATTCAATAATGAATGTGGATACGACTCAAGAAATTATAAATGAAAATGAACTGATTCAAGATACTTTGCAATTGACTCATTATTCATTCAGTAATAAAACAACGCCAGAAGCAAAGAAAATCATTACCCATATATTAGTCAATTTTAAACTAGGAAAGTTGAAATCAAAAGTTGCTGAAGATGGTTCTGCACTTATTTTTTGCGAAAATTGAACAGAGCAATTTATCCTGTTCCCCAATATCGAATACTGATTTGATGATCATAATAACCCAATTATGATTTCTAAAATAGCGGATATAAATCGCGATGAAGTAATTATTGCACTTTCGATGGATAAAATTAGTAATGCAAATATTACTCATTGTTTGTACGATTGGTATACTTGATCAGAAAATTATCTTACTCAATTATCCAAGTATTCGACTCGTGATATTGAAAATTTTCTTCAACAATTGCGAGGTTGATGTTCAGTTACGCCAAAATAAGTAATAATTTAGTATATTATTTTAAAGAAGTCAACTTTCGGGTTGATTTTTTAGTCAATTTTCTTATAGATACTTGTCCTTAGGATTACGTACACTATTTTGTGTACGTAAAAAAAGTATTATTAACCACTTTTGAGTTTTTTTCGAACACAAGAGTAAAAAAAATCGTTATGAGAAATAAGAAGAACGAAACAGTTACGTTAAAGAAAGGAGGCAAGGAGGTACAGCTAGACTATGCCGACTTACGGAAAGCAGTCCTCGTATTGAGGGCGGCTAACCATAAGCTCCGCCAGAGAATCATCGATCTTTTAGAAGATGGTGAAACCATGACAGTCACTGATATATATATCAAACTGAGATTGGAACAATCAGTAGCCTCGCAGCATCTCGCAATATTGCGACGTGCTGGAATCGTGGCGACTGATCGCCAGGGTAAATTTATCTTCTACTCACTTGATAAAGACCGTTTAGGTCAAATCTCGACTTTAGTAGAAGACTTGACTTCGTAAGAGGTCTGCGGCATTACTCATTTTTTTGTTCTCGAGCATGGGCGGAAACAAAAAACAACCAAAACTCATTTCCCATGCATTTTGGACCTGTGATTAGACGAAAATCATTTGGTTCATAACTTCGCGGATTGTTTATCAAAAACGATCCCACCTGCCTCCTACACGGCCAATTCTTTGAACCTAAACGGCCACGGGCATATGTCCACCAGAGTTTAAGATAATAGAATCTTATTATCAAAAATCCAACCTGAGAACTCTGGTGAGACAAAATTATTTTTTTAAGTCTCAAAAACAGGGAACTACTGCGATATTGGTCGTGGTAGTTTTTTTTATTTTTCACTTGCATTTATTTTAAAAACATATAGTGTTGATTAATTTAAAATATATCCTCCCCTGAGAACGGAGGTGAGTTGAGTTTTGGTTGATTTTTCTAGTGTCCCTTGAGAAAGGATGCTAGGAAACGCGGTCCCCCACCCAGAAAGAATACTTTTTGGGTCTCATATATTATTATCGACTCAGAAGGTATCCTTTCTGGGTCGCGTTTTTTGTATTGAGAAAATCCTTAATTAATAATAACAAAGTTTGCAAGGACGTATGCAGCACCAATGACGAGCACACCTGCTAATCATCGCGTGATTGCATTTTTAAGTTTCGTTGTCGTTTCGTCATCAGTTGGTTTGATAAGCATGAGATAGCCAATATAGATAATAATAATCGTAATAAAAAATGTTCCTAGTGCAAGTACCCAGTTCAAAACCGTGTAAATCATTGATGCTTCAGGTTTTTCAAAAACACCATCACCTATCTTTCAGACATCCACGTCACTTCAAGGTCTCACAAGTAATGCATCTCCACTCACGACGCTTTCGTATTTACCAAACGTAATTTCTACCAATGTTTTTGCTAAGATAATAACCAAAATACCAACCACCGTATAGATCAAAATGCTCAATGCTTTTTTTTGTGCTTCATCGTCTCCTGAAAAGAGATATTTAAATCATTGTCCTACCGCATATAAAAACATAATTCAGATAATAATATTCAAAATTACTCTTATAAGTGGATAGAAGATCTTGCTATAAATATCACTGACAATTTGTGCTCATGATGGTTTGTCACCTGTTCAAATTATCGATCATACAATTCATCAATCACCTGATTCTCACACAAGCTGTATTACTAACCATGCAGCTGTAACCATAATAAGCGCACCTACCAATCACCACAAAATATAACTTCGTCATGTTTTCAGTTCTTCACTATCGTCAGAAGTCATGAGTTTATAAAATCCAATGATTGCATAGACAATTCATACCAGAACGAGTATTGGAATAATTATTTTTGTTATTAATTTCACAATAAAATCACTAATGTTTTGTGCTCATAATCCTTTACCTGTAACAATTTCTTGAAGAAAATCACTTATTCCTCATCATTTTGGTCATTTAATAGAATAATCAGTAGTGACACTTTCTTTAAGCGCGGTATAAAAGTTCGTATTATCTCCTACTGAACTTGCTGCTAAAACATTCTGAAAACTGAAAATTCAGCTCATAACGAGTAACAAAAGAGATAGTGAGACGATTTTTTTGATCATCGACGCGTAAAGAGTAAAACTAGACATCAGTAGTAATAAATTCTTTTTCATTTTGTGAAGCAAGAATCTTTACTCAGACGTGTTGATTTCATGCAATCATGAGTCATTCTCAGATGTTTGCTGCAACGAGGAGTTGTTTTTCAGCTTCCGAGAGTCAAAATATTTTTTCCAATCATTCAATAGAAGCGGTTGATTGTCTGAGGAGGTGTTGCAAAGAAGCATTACTCACGATTTGTTTTCATCGTTCGCTTCTGAGAAAGTCTTCGACATCTTGCGTAATGGTCGTTACTCACAAACCAAACTTTCTTGCTCTTTTGGTAAGTTGGAAAAGGAAGTTTCAAGCAACTTTTGATTGCATCATAATCCAGGCTTCATCTATCACGAGAAGTCTTGGCTTTTTTTCAGATCTTACTTTGGTTCGAATATAGTTCAGGACATTATACATTGCTGGTGTTTTAAGCGCATCTTCAATATCTCTGATCGAGAAAACGGTCAGATTATTTTGTAAATTTACATTCGTTTCATTATTAAACAAATTTGCGAAGGTTCACGTAACATATTTACTGAGTTTAAGGGCCATGAGATCGCCTCAGTTCATTCATTCTAGAACATGAAGTAGATCGGTCATAGTTGGAATGCTTTTTCCCGTACAATCATCATTATCAAACGTGATTTCTTTCAACGCATACGTTGCTTGTAATGCTTTGTCCAAAATTGCTTCTTCTGCAGCATCGACTCATCAGATTAGTACTGAAATCAATCAAATCAAACTCAAAATTTGTGTTCTGAGCAGATCACCGGTACTATAATCCACATCTTCTATTTTTGGTGGGAGATCAAATGGGTTGATATGGTTTTGTGCGTTAACTGAAATGTTGATATAGGTACCTCATACTTTATTACACAATCATTTATATTCGTTTTCAGGATCGATAACAATCACTTCAATACCAAGCATCAAATATCTCAGAATTTCCAGTTTGATAGAAAACGATTTACCTGCACCCGATGTCGCTAAGATAATACTGTTTGCATTTGGCAGTTTGTGAGAAAATCTATCAAAAATAACCAATGATCCCGTATGGAGGTTTGAACCGTACAAAATACCAGTCGGTTCTATGAGATCGCCAGAAATAAACGGAAATCATCATGCCATCGAAGTAGTAATCATACTTCTAGAGATATCGAGATTGTCGACACATACAGGAAGCGTAGAGACATGCGCTTCGTCCATTCTTTGGCTTGCTGGTTTGATACGAATACCATATCCACTAATTTTTTGTTCAAGTTTTTTACTCAATTCACGTAATTTCTCTTCATCGTGATCATACACCGTGAGGTAGAAACTTGATTCAAAATACCTTTCCTCACGAGTCGCTAGTTTTTGTCTTATTTGTTCCACATCACGATATTCAATATCGATATCGGTGTCATACGTGATTCATTTTTGTGATGCGATACTAATTTCAGCTTTGAGCTGAGTAGATCTTCTTTTCATCATACTTTGAATCGCATAGTTTTCTGCTGGATAGATAAACCAAGTCATATCTCGTTTTGCATAAAACGCCAGAACGTCTCTCGTTCGCAAAAAATCAATATATGATGGATAACTGGTTGCATAATATCCTCTCGCAAACATCCCACTGATATTATAACTTGAGGATTTCATCTCTCGATAAGAAGGAGCAATATGCGCTTTGTAATCTTGCATGGTTTGCACATATTCTTGTTCTAGGGTAATGAGATATTTTCTGAGTTGAGAAGTAAGCATATTATCATTGTATTTGTCGTCTTCGATTTGAATAATTTTAATCAATTGTTCTTCGATAGTCTTTACGACGTTGCACAAAAAAATCGACAAAACGATCGATCCGTCCTCTATTATCGACTTTTTTTACCTCAGTTCGCTCAACTACAGGAAATCATCATTGTTTAATGACTCATGTATAGTTCGTATCCAAAATCTTGTTACGTGCTTTTGTTATCATGGAGAAACAATAAAGTGAATATTACAATTGCAACTTAAATTTAGGAAATTCAAATGCAATTTACTATATAGTAAGTGTAGTGAAAACAGAATACAAATGCAAAAATACACATCATATTTCATACTCTTTGTTTTGACTTTTTTCCCAATTTGGTGATTGTATTGTTGATTTCATTTTATTGTGTTTAATATTCATAAACTTAGCTAATTATCAGTTTGATTGTAATCTTTCTTGTTGATTACGTCATCCTGACACTGAGGAACGAAGTGGAAGGAT
>CAZIUS010000050.1:0-8591 GCA_964542385.1 uncultured Candidatus Peribacteria bacterium | reverse complement strand
CAGTAAGTTGTATCGTATCTTTCTCGACAAAACAATTTATAGTCGGAAATCATATCGTGCGTCAACGTTGTTTGCCTTTTATAACAATGCTTTTAATAAATTCATACATAATTTTATTGAAGGGTAAGATCATTATTGTTTGATACCGTTTTTTTTCATCTGATTCGTAAATATATAGCTTTTATGAAAAGAGCAATACCTATAGGAAAGAATATTATTGTCCAGAAGAGTACTTTCATCCATGTAAGACGTTTTTCAGTAATAAGTTCATAATACAAACTCGGTACCACAAACAAAGTCATCAAACTTCATGCGGTAAGTCAGAAAACGATAGTATAACCTATTCACGCCCAGAATTCATCAGTCAGTGCTAATGGGAGGATACCAAAAACGGTAGTGATAGTAGTAAGTAAGATAGGTTGCAGTCTAGATTTTCATGCTTCAATAATCGCAACCAGATCTTCAAAGTCATGACTGACATTTTCTCTAATTCTATCCAGGAAAATAATTGCATCGTTGACCACAATTCATGCTAACGATATAAATCAAATCGCAAATGGCATGCTATATGGATTACCTGTGAAATATAATCATATATTAACTCATAAAATAGCAAGAATAATCGTATAAAGAATTATTGCAGGTTTTGAAAATGAATTAAACATCAACAGCAAAATTATAAACATGCATCCAATAGAAATTGCAAATCATTTTATTAAGGCACTAAATAATTCCGCATTTTCCTGTCATTCTCAACCACTTTCAACACTTATCCCGTTTGGAAGTTGTAATGTGTCTATGTATGCAAGTAATTTATTTTGAATAATTGTTCATTGAGTTGTAAAGCCATCAGCTAGATCAGATTCTACTCTGACACTAATTTTTCCATCTTCTCTACTTATTTGCGCAACTGAAGCGTCAGGATTAATTTCTACAAGATCTCAAATACGCACTAATTCACCGCGAGGAGTGCTTATTATAAGGTTAGTAATGTTTTCTGGAGTAACATTGTTTGCAAAAGTATCATACAGCACTTTAATGGTTCTTTCTTCTCCATTATCATTTACTGTTCATGCGTTTGCTCCATTGATTGCTGCAGATACTTCACTTGCAGCTTGTGCTTGAGAAAATCACGCAAAATTTAACTTATCAACATCGAACGATAAGATAAACTGTCCTGGCGTATCCGGTGAAGAGACAGCTGGATTTTTTGTTCCTTCAAGTGTTTTTAGGTACGTTTCAATCTCTTTTGCTAATGCTATCATTTCACTAAATTGATTGGTTGATGCACTAATCAATTTTACTCATACTGGTTTTCCTTGAGGTGGTCATCATCTTTGTACTGCTGAAGCCACTTTATATCATTCTTGTGTAAGAAAGGCGAGATCAGCAAGAACTGCTTTTTCTACATCAAACACAGTTCTTTCTTTTCTTTTTGTTCTGTCTTTTTTATCAGTAAGATCGATATTAATGTCCAAAGTATTATCTTTTACTGAAATAATATATTGTTTCAGTTCAGGTCGTCATTGGAGATGAGGTTCGACAAATGGTATCAAGGTTGCAATTTGTTCTTTGGTGGTACCTGGTTTACTCGTTATTTCTATACTAAAGCTTCAATTATCTCCTGAAGGAAACAATGTAAATCCAATACCTCACGAAAGGAAATAAAAAGAGGCAAAAACACCTATAAGTGGCAAAAAAATACTTAAACGCCTACTCCATGCTTGTCTAAGAAATCTTTGAAGAAAATGTTCGTATCGTTCACTCATTCGATCTAATATTCTTTGACGACGGCTCATTTTTTCAGTTTGTACTGTTTTTCACTCTCTTTCTTTGGCAAGTATGTCGCGTTCATCCTTGGTGAGAAACTTTTCAGATCATTCGTCCGGTATATAGGTTTTGTTTGGTGTACTGAGTTTGTAGTATAATGCAGAATTGAGCGTCAGTGCAAGAAACAATATCGCCACTAACGTTCAAAAATTGTAATAGGAATATATGCGAGAAATTTACCCAACACTCATGGCAAGACCATCATTGGTATAAAAACTACTACGGTAGTGAGTGTTCATGCTATGATACCGCTTTTAAAGTCTTTTACGGCAAATAATATAGCGGTTTTTGGGTTATATCATAATTTCATTTTTTCGGCGGCCGCTTCAATGACGACAATGGTGGTATCAATAGCAATTCATAATGTAAGGACAAGACTGAAATTGGTTAAAAAATTCAGTGTATACCCAAACATATCTAGGACAATGAATGTAATCATAAATCACATCGGAAGTCAGATCGTCGCAATAATTGAAGGCTTTCGTCACACAAAAAAGACCATGGTGACAAAAACAAGAATTATTGTTTGTAAGGCGCTAGAACTGAGTTGTGCATAGTCTTCTTTAATTACTTCTGAAAGATCTTGAGTGTACCCAAATCAGATATCAGCATATTTGGTGTTTTGTAATATTTTTCACAGTTCAGTTTTAGCTGCTGCAGCGGCAGCAAAGACATTGCTGGCGTTGGTTTTATAGACAACCATGGTAATTACATGTTGATTACTGAGATTTGGTAGTCAAATAAACTCTTCAGTATTTGATTTATCTTTACGCTCAAGCACTCCTATTTGTCAGAGTGTCAAACGTTGTCATTTTGCTGTAGTGAGTGGAATTTCTAAGAGTGTCTGTACATCAGCTAATTCACCCTGAATTCTAAAATCATACTTTAATTCGTCAATTTGATATGATCAAAGTGGCACATTTTGTTGACTTGAACGAATTATTCATGCAATACTCGCAGGAGTGAGTCCATACTCCTCTGCAGCTGTTTGATTGACCAATAAACGAAAATCGTATTCTTCGTTTCCATTAATCTCAATTTTACTTACACCAGGTGTGCGAGAAAGATCATTTTTGATTTCAATTGCCATATCTTTTAGTGTACTAGTGCTGTATAGATCAGCTGGCGCATACAATAAAAGATTAAACATACGATCGCTTTCAGTACTTAGTTCTGTTATTTTTGGGTCTTCAGCTCCTTCTGGAAGCTTTGCATTGGTGACAGCTGTTCTGAGTTTGTTGATAAACGTGTCTGTGTCAGTATCATTTTCAAGTTCAATAGTTGTGATTGAAAAACTATTACTACTTACTGAAGAATACTTTTTCATTCAGTCTAAGTCATCAATTGATTGTTCAATTTCATCGGTAATGAGTGTGTCTATGTCTACAGGATTTGCACCGATATAGGCGGTACTCACTTGAATTATACCAAATTTAATTTGAGGACTACTTTCTTTTGGAATTGATCGTAATGAATAAAATCAGAAACCAAAAATAAATACCATGAGCAAAAAACTCAT
The DNA here is from genome assembly GCA_964542385.1 of uncultured Candidatus Peribacteria bacterium. Classification (GTDB taxonomy): domain Bacteria; phylum Patescibacteriota; class Gracilibacteria; order Absconditabacterales; family Absconditicoccaceae; genus CAYLWY01. The sequence goes on along the minus strand of CAZIUS010000050.1, from coordinate 5,242 downwards.
TCTCCAGTATTTTATCCAAAATCAGAAAAAACTATTTTCTCGTTTTTGTATAAGCGGATGTACTGACATGCGATCTGTAAAATAAGGTAAAATTATTTTTTCAATTCTATAAAATGTTTTTCTTTATCAAATTGTTTTACTTCTGAAGTAACAATCATATCGCTTGGAGTGAAACGTGAGGTAATTTCAATTTGATTTCATTTAATTTTTCATAAATCTACTTTTTCAGTACGCAATTCAGATCAATCTCGAAGAGTAATTTGTCATTTTGTCGTACTGAGTAATTGTATTCGATTTAAAGGAACTACTGTATATGCAGTAGGTTGTTGGATAAAGATGTCTACCAAACTTCATCCTGGTATAGTATTCGTATCTGTAGTAATAATTGCTTTATAACTTACACCAACTGAAGGTGACTGACTTATCTGAGTAAGATATCACGTTATTTGAATGTCATTATACGTAATTATTACAGGCATATCTTTTTCCAACGTATTTGCTTCATCTTGTGTGAGTGTGATTTCGATTTCTTGTTTGCCAAGACTATTTATTTTATACAATGGTGTTCAAGGTGCAACATCTTGTCCTACATCTACCAAAATATCAATTACTGTTCATGCAATTGGTGATGCAGCACGTAGTTTGCTGAGTTGAAATCATGCTTCATTATAGGCGATTTGTGCTTGTTTGATAGTGTTTTCTAGTGATCTTACTGTGGTGTCTTTGTTTTTTAGTGTAGTATTTAATGTGTTTTGGAGACTATCAAGTTGAATACGTGCGTTGTTTTCTGCTGTTTGTAAGTTTGCTTCAGCTGCTTTGTAACTTTGCTCTGCAAGATCAATTACTTTTGCCAGTGATGATTGAGATTCTTTGTATGTAGATAAAAATGAATTCATGGAATTAATTTGGGCTGTGATTGCACTGATTTGTCCTTGTGTTTGTGTTTGTAAAAGATCTATAGACGCTCTTTGTGTAGCAAGTTGTGTTTCTGAATAACTATTTGAACTAATGGTGTTGACTAACATCGTATCAATACTTTCTAGAAGTGCATTTAATAAAAGCACATATTCTTTGATAGATTGTAACGTTGTAGTAATTTCAGTAGGATCGTTAGAAATTGAAATGTATTCCAAATTTTGTTTATCAAGAATTGCTTTTCTCAAAGCGTCTTCTGCTGAGAATTTAGTAGATGTATTTTTTGCTCAGAGTACATTTTCAAACGCATCGTTATACGCTTTTCGTAAGTCAGAGACACCAAGTAATTTATCTGCTTCAGTAGTTATTGATTCATATAAAAGTTGCGCATCTTTGGTAATATTTCTTGCGTTTTGAGAAAAATTTTGCAGTGTTTGTTCATCTGAAAGGAGTTTTGTTTCATAATCTATTTTTGTTTTTTCTAAATTTTCTCTTGCTGATTGTAATTGTACGGTTGCTGCACTCGTTTCATTATTGAGTTGCGTATTATTTACCTGATTTTCAGCTTGTTTGATGCCAAATTGGGTATCTTGCATTGCTTTCTCGATATTTTGCAAGGTTTGCTCATAGGTAAGTTGTGCTTGAGTTATTGATGTTGCAGCTCTTTGTGCTCAAAAACTATAGACTCCAGAAGTTTCTTGGAGCTGAATGACTGTTTCATTTTTTTGGGCAATATCGCCAATTCATTTATTTATTGAAGCGACTCTTCATCAAATAAGCGCACTAACGATAATTTCTGAATTGCTCGATAATTTTCCTGTTTTTTTTAGCGTATACTCACTTTTGAGTTCACTACCTTTCGTGACAGATATATAATATGGTTGTTTTTCTGCAGTTTTTGTTTCAGTTTCAGTTTTTTTGCCACAACCAGTGAGGATAATTGTACTAAGTAATACAATAAGTAAGACATTTTTTTTCATGAGTAATAATCGAAATAAATTAATAAATTTACGCTTTTGGTAATTGTTCTTGCATAAGTTGTACAAAATGTTGCATGTGAGCTGCTGGAAGACACATTATACTGTCATCTTTAGCGATAAGAATAATCTTGTCACCAGTATTGATTCACAACATATCTCTCGCTTCTTTTGGAATAACAATTTGTCATTTGGTTCACAAAGTCACTGTAAATAAAGAAGGAGGGTTGCATTTTTTTGTATTCATTTTTACGAAGTGGTAAAAGTAGGAAAAGTATAACTTTTTTCCTATAAAATACAAATATTTATTATTTTTTGAGTAAATCCTATAGACTAAATGAAATTATGGTGTCTTGATATGTTTTTTTGCGGATAATTTTAAAGTAAATGAGAATATATCGGAGTATTGCTTGTAGCCATCCACTTGTCCAAAAGAGAACATAAAAAATCGGACGTAAGAAAAAGTAAAGCAGAAATATTCATGCAAACTTTCGTTGAGGACGATCTTTTAGGAGTTCAATTTGTGAATTAATAAATGAGCAAGTTTGATTTTGTAATATACCTTTTTGTTCGTTTAGTAATGAAAAAATATCTTTTAAGGCTGTAGATCAAATAACAACAACTTCTTTACCTAGAGAAAACAAATCATTGTTTGATCAAGTAATTGTATTATTTCATGTTTGTAAAACAGATGATCAAGTAGGAAGATATGCGTTGAAATAATCAAAACGTCAGAGTGTGATAAACGAATCACATTGAATACCTGTTTTACCCAATGAATTAATAACCGCGATTGATGTGATTATAGCGATTATCATAGCTTTTTGACTAAGTCCACTAAATGCATAGAGTGTTCATGTTCGTGTGCGTTTACGAGCAATCCGTTTTTGTTGGTTTTTGTATACAAATAAACATCATACTCACCATAATAAAACAAGTATTACATTCAGTAGCCCAAAATTCCCCGTAGTAATTAAATAGAGAATTCATACACCAAAAAGTATAGTTATTAGAAAGTGATAGGGAATGATTGGTTTTTTAATGAGAACAAGCAGTGAACAACAAAAAAATGTTATTCGCGCAAAGATTAGTCGATCGACGATCCATCGGTCGCTGAGTATAGTTTGATTTCACGTTATAACAAAACTTCACATTACAAAACTTACACTACAGATAAGTATAAGGACAATTTGCATAATCATGTCGTTGTTTTTTTTCATGAGAAAAGGGAAGTATAAAAAGCTCATTATCGAACTCCTCGCAAAGCAATGTACAACAACACCTCATTTAGTGCTCACCCCGCAGCACTGCGGGGTGCTTTGCTTGTCGTTTCGATAATTTCGCTTTTTATTTCCTTTAAAAGTTATGTTAACAAAAGAGATTTAGATTTTTCTGGCTTGTTTAAGTTGATTTTCTCGGCGTTCAAGTTCTGGCGATATTTGTTGTTTACTTGCGGTACTCGGAGATCAAAACAAAGTAGACAGATTTTTTGACATTTCATCCATTCCCACCAAAAAAGTCTCCTTGAAAAGATTGGTTAACGCTGAACTTGATTTTTTCTTAGTTGAAAATTGATCAAACGAAGACATAGGATTTTACATAAATAAAAATTACTTTGTAACTACTATTCTGGTTGTGGTAAATCATGAAATTGCTGCTTTTCCGTGAATTCAATATTTTTTTTTGAGATCAAACAAGACTTGTTTCATATCGGTAACTCAAGCTATATTTGGTAAAATAATTCCTATGTTGTCATCTTCAAGATCTTCAATCACGATTCAATATACTTTTGGATCGAGAGCAAGCAACTTTTGTGCATCTGGAAAAGAGATTATTTCGTTTACTACATCCATCACAATATATCTCAGTTTTGGTAGTATCGGAGCAATTTGTTTGTTGTAGATTTGTTCAATACTTTCGCGTAGAGGTAAGTCGGTGTCTACAATTCATTGTGATATTATTAATTTTTTGTTTTCATCAAAACCACTCAAGAAAAGTCACTTTTTTTCTTCTGCATTATATGTTTTAAACAATACTTCTTTACAACGGTCAAGCATGATAATAATTAATAGTAAATATGTTTGATTATACGCATTGGCATTGTTGTTGTCAAATTTTTATTCCTCATCATCAAGATATTTTTTTATTAATGGCCAAAAACGAAAATATTCACTCATTTGTAATCACGAATATCTTCACAAATAGATAGTTAGTAAGAGGATTATCCGTAATAAATCTGGATATCAAAGCAGTAATTGTTGAATTTGTGTCTGATTGAGCAGAAAAGTGGTAAGTAATACACCACAAACAAGTAAAAATAATCATCACCACCAGTTTTTATCACTCCATGAATCATGTTGTGGATAGATATATTGCATCATCATACTTATAGCAATAAGAGGAAAAAACGAAGCTTCTGGTTGTGAAGGGAGAATGAGTACAGATCATCACTGGATAGTTTGAAATCAATACAAAATAAGTAGATACAGAATTATAGTAACGATAATAGTCATTCACATTTTTGGCGCAAATAATATGTAGACTTTTTTGGTAATAATTTGTACAATTATTTGTGCACATAACGCTGCAAGAAACATACTCAGCGCAATAGGTCGAGAATAAAAAATAATAGCTCAAGAAAGTAACAACAAATAATATAAACTTCATAGGTTTATTCATACGACCTGTTTGAGAAAAACGAGACATAAAACAACCAAAGGAATAGTAAGTATCATCAGTAACACAGGAAGAGAAATTCAATTTTTGAGTAATGCGTCTACTGTTTTTCATAACGGTGTCCATCGTGTATTTGTTGCTTGTTGTGTACTAATAACACGAGCTACATTGAGTTGTTCAATAGGCTTGTTGGTAATAATATATTGTGCTATCGAACTTATATATGGACTTGGTATTAATGCTATTTGTGAAAAATCCTTGGCTACGGCAGCTTGATTTAATAATCTTCTCAAAACACTTTGACTCATATTTCATACCAATATAAGACGTTCTGGAAATCATATCCCGTATGTGCGAATATCATCGATATGATCGAAAAACATAGGTGCTTGAGAAACATCAATAAAGACCACATCGCTTATAGGAAGTATTTGTGCTATGCTTTGAATTCGTTTTGCTTTAACCTCTTTATCCAATGTATTTTCAATACCTGGAACTGAAGCATATCCTACACCATCTTGTTTAATTGTTTGTGCCAAAAACACACTTTCTTTTTCATCAATTCAAATTCAAAGCCAAATTTTATCAGCGACAGTGATTGGTTGTTCGTTGACATAAATACATTGTTCTGTACGTTTGAGAATGGTTTTGAGAATATAATTTCATGCTCACGT
>CAZIUS010000049.1:3656-8626 GCA_964542385.1 uncultured Candidatus Peribacteria bacterium | reverse complement strand
GGAGTATATTTCCCCAAAACTCGGTCTGTTGGCGTTTGTTCAGTATGTTCTGGTCTTCAAATCCCTATCTTGATTCTCCAAAAACGAGGAGATCAGCATTTTTCGATAATATCTCTCATACCATTTTGGCCCCCATGTCATCCATTGAATTTTAATTTTACCGTTCCTGTAGGAAGATCGAGATCATCGTGAATGACGAGCACATCTTCATGACTGATTTTATAAAAAGACATGATTTTTTGTACAGCACTACCAGATTTGTTCATAAACGTATCAGGTTTGACAAAAAGACATTGTCGCTTTTTGATCATGCCTTGTGCAATAGAGGAGTCAAATTTTTTTTGTGGCAAAAACGGCGTGGTTTCAAATGCTTCACACACCATATCCAATGCCAACCATCATGCATTATGTCTTGTAAGTGCATATTCTGCTCATGGATTTCCTAGTCAAACGATTAGTTTCATGACGATATTCTAAAATAATATAAAGTTAAAGTGTTAAAAAGTTTAAAGGTTAAAATTTTAACTTTTTAACAATTTTTAACTTTTTAACAAAAAGTTTCTAATGTTCCTCCCAAACGAAATATTCAAGAATATCGCCAATTTCCAATTTTTTGTTTACTTTTGCTTTCATACCACATTCATATCATTGTGCAACTTCACTGACGTTGTCTTTTTCTCTTTGCAGTGAGGTAATGGTTCATTTTATTTCTTTACCTCATTCGATATCTTCATTGCTGTCGTCAGTTCTGTTAATAACTTTGAAATATGAGTTGTTTTTGATTTTTCATTCTGTTACTTTTCCTCAGAAAATGATTTCTTTTCATTTTTTGTAGAAGACACCAAGAATTTCAAGTTTTCAAATACTCACTTCAACTCTTTCTTTTGCAATCATTCACTGGGTGAGAAGATCGAGATAGTCTATATATTGGTAAATAATATCAAATGATTTTAAAGGAACTTTCAATTGTTCAGCTTTCTTTTTTAATGTACCACTTGCATCGACATTATATCACACCAAAATACCTTTTGCTGCTTGTGCAAAAAGAATGTCAGAATCAGTAATCGCACCAATATCCGAATGCGCAATAGAAATTTCAACATTATCTGGTCAAGAAACCTTTGATGTTGCGTATTTTACTGCTTCCAAACTTCAGAAACTATCAGCTTTCAAAATTAATTTAACTTGTACTTTATCTCATTTGCTGATTTTATCGAGCAGACTATGAATGACCGTATCTTTTGCAAAGAGTTGTTCATGGTCAGAAATCATCGCAAGCTTTTTGTTTGCTTCTTTTTCATTACTTACGACCTCAGCAATTCTTCAAGGCTCTGGTGTATCAGTCATTCATAAAATCATTACTGGATCTCATCATGTTGCAACTTTCACTTCTTTTCATGCTCGATCTGTCATTCTTCTTACTTTTCAAAACGTGTTATGAATTACTACTATATCTCAAACACGTAACGTTCAGGTCATAATAAGTAACGATGTCGTCACTCATTGTTTACTATCTTTTTGTGCTTCTACAACAACACCGACCGCTCATCTCAACGGATTATATTTACGTTCAAGCATTTCATATTGGAGTAGAACAGAATCTAGGAGATCATCTATTCCTTGACCTGTCATTGCAGAGCATGGAATGACCATGATATCACCTCATCGATCTTCTGGTTGGAGTCATTGTGCATTTAGTTGTCCTTTAATTTCTTCCAATCTTTCGATACCTAGGTCTAGTTTTGTTAGTGCTACGATGATTGGGACTCCAGAATCTTTTGCATGATTAATTGCTTCGATGGTTTGTTGCTTTACTCAGTCATCAAGCGCTACTACAATAATTACAATATCAGTAATTTTTGATCATCTCGCTCTAAGTGACGTGAAAAGTTCATGTCATGGAGTATCAATGAAAGTGATTTTTTGATCGTTGTGCATTACTTGTGACGCTCAGATTGATTGGGTAATTCATCACGCTTCTCACGCGATAATATTACTTTTTCTCAGATAGTCGAGTAATCTAGTTTTTCAATGATCGACATGTCCCATAATGGTAACAATAGGTGGTCTTGGGATAAGGTTTTCAGATCACTTGTCTGTAGCCAAAATTACTTGAAGATCACCACTCAGCAAATCTTCAACATTCATTTCTGATTGTTCTTTTTCTACATTTACCTCAAATTCAGTCGCTATTAACAACGCTGTATCAAAATCAATATTTGTCTGCGCTCAGACGAGAATTTTGTTTGAAAGCAGCACTTTCATAACTTCTGGAAGTGGCACTCACATTTTTTCTGAAAATTCTTTTACAGTAATTGCATCTCCTATAGTTATAGTTTCTTTCTTTTTCAAACTATCTGATACTTTATATGTTTTTTCTTCTTTATCGGTTTGCGGAGTATTGTGTTGCGCCTGTTTTTTACGATTTGTAGAACCTACAGTAATAGGAGCTCATGATTGATGAGGGGCTTTGTTGTTGTTACCACGATTGTTGTTTCCACCGCGATTTGGTGTTCCAAACGATTTTTTCTTTTCAAAATTTAAACGATCCATATCTTGTTGTTCTTTTGTCTTTTGTTGAATAAGTTGTCAAACCGCATCTTCCTTGGTAGGTCATGCTTTTTCTTTGGTTCTGACTTTCTTTCGTTCTTTTGGCATTTCAGGACCTCATTTACTGATAACTCTCGCTTCTTTGATAGTAGGTACGATATCTTCATTGTTATATTTCTCTTTTTCAGGAGACACGATTTCTTCTTTTTCTGCAATTTCTTCAACTACAGGTGTTTCGATTTCTTCTTTTGCTGGTTGTTTTATTACTGGAGGTGAGTCAAAACTAATACCAAGTCATGATAAAAAACCTGCGTCATCTCAGAAGACGGTTTCTGCTATTTTTGGATTTGCTACTTTTGGATCTTGAGACATAAACGAAAAAAACGAATTGAAAAAATTGTATTCAATTCAGTATGTGTACTGAAGTATGATTCGATTGCAACTGAAGAATAAATTGATAATATTACATATATTCACTTTATTATTTCATTTACCTCATGCAAGCAATTGATATTCCAGTAGATCTTTATGATAGTCCACAAGAATTTGTCGTCGTCATGCCCTTATGATGAGTACAAAAAGAATCGGTACAGTTACGAATAGAATGAGGTGAACTAGTGATACAATGAGAAAGAAAACAAGTGTCGTTGAAGAAAACATTGGTACAAACGTCAGGTTCCTGTTATCGATGAGGTTTTTCATCACGTATAAAAATTCCTGCAAGCGCAGCATTTGATAGAATTCACAGCCAACTAAGCCCAGAAAATATCCTCACCGTTATCGTACCGAAAGTTATCGTTCCAGAGAAGATTGTGGTGGATGTGCAGTAAGGAGAGGAAGGGGAGAGGAAGGGAAATCGAAGGAAGTCGAAGGAAGTCGAAAGAAATAGAATGAAATAGAATGAAATAGAGAGGAAATAATATTGACTTATAATTTTATATAATTATATTGTTTTTTAATTCATGAGTTTTATTTTCTCTTATCATACATGGAACATGATTTGACTTTCGATTCTGAAAATCAAAAATTAATTAACAAATTAGTCTTGGACTGAAAATTTGAAGAAGCTCAAGATCTCTTAAAGAAAACTATGGCATCAGAAAAAGATGACAGAGCAGAAGATACTGCTGAAGTATTATGATGACCACGATCATGAGAGGCCAGAAAACTAGAAGAGGCATCAAATGGGAAAATTGTCCTTAGACCAGATGGAAAGATAGACTTTCCAGAGTTGGGGATCAAAGGTATGGGAAGATTATCAGTGGAATGACCAACTGATCTAGAATACTGATTGGTACAGTGATCTAGTATGGATAATAATGAAGTAAAATGAGTGCCATGAATATCGTATATGACCTGAGAAAGAGCAATGAGAGAAGCTGCGAAACAAGGAAAAAAACTTTTGCCTGCAAACGGATCAGAAGAAAAAACAAAAGCATTTCTTGCTACGTTATGAAACAATTGAACTGAACAATCAAAAGCATTTCAGGCATTGTTTTGAGAGGGTTTTTCAGGTTTTTTTGATATGCATCATAAGGAATGGTTCAATGTTGGCTTTGCTTCTTACGTTGGTCTGTCTGATGCGAATGGAGTTGGAAACGTCATATCGTTAAGATTCTCTGCCTCTGATTCACATTGAGGTTGGGATAATCAGCGCTGCCCTCGTCCCTTCCTTGCTTGCGAGGACTGCTCATGACGGTTGAACACTTAAAAAAATCTGTGTGTCAAAAAAGATCTGAATAGAGAACATAATAATCGAAAAATCAATTCCCTTAGGACTGTGCATTGTTTGAAACAATACGCTGAACGTTTAAATCCAAAAAATATCCTCATCGTCATCGTATCAAAGGTTATAGTTCCAGAGAAGATTGTGGTGGATGTACAGTAAGGAGAGGAAGGGAGGGAAAATAGAAGGAAGTAGAGAGGAAATAGAAGGAAGTAGAGAGGAAATAGAAGGAAGTCCGAGAAATGGAAAGTAGTACTGGAAATAAAATAATTGTGTCGATTTAATTTGACTTTATTTTGGTAATATGTATATATATTATAAATATTTATTTTTTGCAAATCTTTATGAAAGAAATTGATTTGTCAGTACTTACAACAACTAAAAAAGATAATATTCTTCAACAACTTCTTGATGGAACTATGACTGTTGAAGAAGCAAAGAGATATGTTCAGAATACAATTGAATGAGTTACAAATCAAAAATGAGAGCAGATTTCTACAATTTTACAAGAAACAAATAAGCCATATGATCTCTCACCAGAGTCAGTACAACAGTTTTTGCAAAACGCACCAGAAGAAGCGAAGACATTTTTCTTGAGTAATTTCATGTCAGATGACGAAAAACTGAAAGCGATGAACACGTTTAGATACAATGCTAGTACGATAGATATCCTCGATGAACAAGGAAATATTGT
>CAZIUS010000049.1:3105-3522 GCA_964542385.1 uncultured Candidatus Peribacteria bacterium | reverse complement strand
AGATGAATCAGGAAATACACATTTCAGTTTCCCAGCTATACAAGACGATGAACTCGTCCCAACTGATACTGAATGGGAAAGATTACTGAACTTGATGCCAGCAGGAGATTATAGTAAATTTACGTGATGTAGAGCGTGAAAACAACTTCATGCGATGCTCTGAGGAAAGCTATCTGGTTTCCGCTCTGGAGGTGATACTAGTAAAGTGGGTGAGTTTGGCTACTTTCAGTCGCGTTCTAGGTACAGTATTGGTTATGCGTTTGCGTTGCAATCAGACAAAGACAATGGAATACTCTACTACGGCTATGATTGTATGAATCTCCGCCCCGTTCGTCGTCGTGCCAGGACTGCAGGATAGTCTCGCAGTATTGATAGGATTCGTTATTTTGATTATTTTTACAAACAAACTATGCTTTT
>CAZIUS010000049.1:2740-3042 GCA_964542385.1 uncultured Candidatus Peribacteria bacterium | reverse complement strand
AAATAAGTAGAGTGAAGTACAAAATTTTGAGTTAATCCCTGAAAAAATAATGAATAAGTAAAATATTTTTTGTTTTTAATTTGTTTCATTTAATAATTTTGTTTTTTACAATAAAACTTATTTAATTTCAATATACAGTGAATGAATTTAAGAAAGGAATTTCATAAACAAATAAAAAAGGAAAGCAAAATTGATTTGTTCCAAATTATTGATGAAACATTTTGGCAATTAGACGAATTAAACTTAGAAGATATCACTATAATAGCTTGTCAGCATTTACTGTTAGCACAACATGAAATGTT
>CAZIUS010000049.1:0-2730 GCA_964542385.1 uncultured Candidatus Peribacteria bacterium | reverse complement strand
ATGAATTAAACCAGCAAATATTCATATTATTTGAAAAAACTATTCTTATAATAACAATGTTTTAGAATCGTTACAGAAAAATTGATTTAATGTGTATCAAGAAACATTGCCCTTTGATTGTACACAATCTTTTGATAATTGTTTTTGACAAAATATTGATGTAATTTTAGAAAAAATACGTTGACACGTAAAAGACAATAAAATAATTGTGTTAGATGATGGTTGACAATTAATTACCAGACTTTATGAAAAAGAATGGTTGAATATTATTTGAGTTGTTGAGCAGACATCTTCATGATACAATAAAATCAAAAATTTAGATTTGTCATATAAATTTATTAATATTGCAAGAAGTAATTTAAAATTAACGTTAGAATCTCCACATATTGCAAAACATTTTATAGATAAATTGCTGGAAAAAATTCCTAATCTTGACCAAAAAAATATTTTAATTGTGTGAGCTTGAAGAATTGGACTATCTATTGCATGACATTTAAAATATCAATACAACTGTTTTAATGTTACTGTCTTTGATAAAATAGCGCAGCAACGAATTGAAAAAACAAATTTAAATACTGCATTAAATATTCATATATCACCAGAGAGCGATTCTTTTATAGATTATTACAACGATTCTGTGAAGGAGTTTGATGTAATCATTTGAGCTACATGAACCAATATTTTACATGAAGATGATTTGATTAAACTGTGAAATAAAGTTTTTTTAGCTAGTGTCTCTTCTACTGATAGAGAGTTTCCTTCTACTCAAATTAGAAACAATACAGGACAAATAAAAAGCATACATTCTGATCGAGAATACAATAATGTTGTTTTATTAAATAGTTGATTTCCTTTAACTTTTCAAGGTAATCTTGAAGAAGTGCCTACAGGAATAATTCAAATTACTATTGCTGCTTTATATGCAGCTTTGCTAGAGATTGCAAGCGATGAAAATGAGAACATGCCATGGCCAGTTATCCGAAATGCTAGATTAAGATCTTCATATTAAAACGGATCCTTCGGCTATCGCCTCAGGAAGACGTAACAATCTACAATTCATTTCCTCTCATTTCTTACGACTTCCTACGACTTCTTTCGACTTCTTACGACTTCCTCCCTTTCTACTTAACCACTATCATCTCCTCAGCGATTTTGGTGTCGCCATATCGGATTGAGACAAGTGCTGAACCAGGATTTTTTGTTTGGAGAAAGATATATTTGCTTTCTGTGTTAATTGCTGAAAATTGTTCTGGGAATAATGAACCTATTGATTCGTTGTCTATTTTAATTTTTACCGTATTTGGTAACGCTCATTGAAATGCATTTCAGAGACTATCTTTGACAGACATTGTTAATGAAACGATTTTAAATGATTGTAATTGATCAATTTCTTGATTCCATGACCAATCTAAGAAATAATCGCCAATTTTCGCTTCACGTGCTCCCAGTGTTTTAACTGGTACTGTCGTTGTTGGTTTTGCTTCTACCGTCGTTGCGTTTGTGGTTGTTTCTTTTTTTGTAGCATTTTGTGCTCTAAGAAGTGCTAAAATACTCGAGAGTGATTTTTTTGCTGGTTCTGCTTTTGCTGGTTCAGCTTTTGGTGGTGTAGGTTTGGTTGGTTTATCCTCATCAGCGCTGTTATGTACTTCGTTATCTTTTTTTACGACGTGTGGAGCAATGACAGGGTAATTAATGTTTACATCTGAATAAGAAGCAAAGAAAACAAGTGGATCGATCGTGTACGCAAGAAGTTTTTCACGACAAGTTCATTTTTCCACAGCTCAAAAATATCAGTCTTCACAATCTCAGTATCAATATGGATGAGATGGACTTTTGTCTGTCGTAATTTGAAAATCCAAATGATTTCCACAACGAGTAGGATCACCACTAATAGAAAAACCAGTACATCATACTTTTCATATAAGCGTTTTCCCTTTTACACTATCTCATTTTTTAACCAGTAATTCACTTAAATGGCTATAATTTGAGAAGATTTTTTTTCAGTCAAGTTCGTGTTGAATGGTAATACTGAGTCAATAACCACCACGTTCGCTTGCGTTGATCACTGTTCATTCATGAATTGCATACACTGGTGTTCATTCAGAACTAGGAAGATCTAGACTTGGATGACCACCACTATTTGCTGTTTGTGATTTTTCATAACTGGTTCATCGTAATGCTGAAAAAAGGAGTTTTCAGATATCTTGTTGCTGTGATCATTTTACAATATCTATTTTACAACTTTCTGTTAATTCATCCCATGTTGTTCATCTACATTCAGGTCTTGCAACATCTTGCAACGGAAAATTCCATCACAAGGTAGAAATTGTAACAACTAGTCAGACCCATATCATTAATAAGAGTAGTTTTTGATGTGGCATTGTGTTTTTGTTTACAATATAAAACTATAATTACTATTTTTTCGTTTATATAAATAATTATATTGATAAATATGTTGTTTGTCAATATTTTAATGACTTTTTGTGTATTAGTAAAATAAATTTCTCAGTAAAGTGTCTTTTAGCTTGTTTAATGAGTTTTTTCATAGCTTTTTCATAACAATTCGTTTGTTTTTTCTTTCTTTGCAGATATATTTTAACCCTTTAACTTATAATTATTTTGAACGGACGCAAAAAATTGCGCCCCTACAAACCCTTGAACTTATATTTTTTTTTGTACGGGCGCATATTATGCGCCCCTACGATCTATCACTCTTTAACTTTTAACTTT
>CAZIUS010000048.1:6938-8789 GCA_964542385.1 uncultured Candidatus Peribacteria bacterium | reverse complement strand
AAATATTTCCTCACGACAATCCTCAATGGAGTAATTCGTTGGCAAACCCAACAATCAATTTTCTTTTCAATTATCACTAAGAATATTGGTATACAAATCACTGAAATGGTTATCTAGATGATCAAAAAATTGAGTGATTTGACTTTGAGTTTCTTTATTTTTTCTTTTAAAAGCTCATAGAGTATACCTTGGATTCTGTCATAATTCAGTATCTATGTTCTTGAGATTCACAACAGGTCTTGCTAATATTTCATCTACCTGTTTTCTGTATTTTTTTCAACGGTCAAGGAAAAGATTCCCATCACTTAATGTTAGTTCTAATCCAGGATTTATATCATTTCTTCTCCAATTGTCATACATCTCATCCCATAGTTCACTTTCTGGTCGTTTTCATTGTGCAAAACTTTCTGTGAATGGTTTGAGTTTTTGCTCCTGTTCATAGTACTTTTCAATATGTACCAATGCTTCAGAGCCTGTTTTAGATGTAAGCTGTAAGCTAAGGTTTGTATAACAATCTATTATTTTTTGAAATAGTATATAAAAAAAATTTACAGTAGTAACATCTCAAAAATTTCAAAAATATGTCTTGATTAGTATACCCAGTTCAGACCTATTATTTCTTTGTCATTGAAATTGGCTTATCTGATCATTAGTTAAGGTTCATAACTGTTCAAACAATTTTTTCTTAAATTCTAAAAATTCTAATGACAATGGAAAAGCATCAAAAAATACTTTCCAATATCACTTCAACGAGGGATGCGTAAAAATATTCTCCTTAATTTCATCATAAGGTATTTCAATTGTAGAAACAGAAGGAATTTTTTCTCATTCAAGTAAGTTAGAGAATATCTCCCATCAATAAGCATCTGGTCTGTAACTTTTACCGAATCTGTGTGTAATTTTTTGCATATATTCTGGCTCTACATGAAAGAGTTCTAACAATTTTTGCGAGAGACTCATTGCAAGAGCAAAAGGCTTTCACGAATATCATACGTATGCCGTTAAAAATCCAATACTATTTCGTGCATCAATATTGAGTGCACGACTTTTTGTCTGATAAAAATCAGTGAGATTATTTTTCAAAGCAAGAAATTCAGAAGTTCATACACTCTTGGTTTTACGAGTGACCCATAACGTGAGTATATCATCCTTGTCGTAAATCTGGCTTGAATCACATTGCAAATCATAACCATCTTCAAGCAATTTTTCTGATTCATCTACAAAAAAGTAGTCATCCGAAAGTATATGATCTATATCTCTTACTCGTCCATATTCATCTACAAAAGCGTCTATGATTGGTTGTAGTCTCTCACGCTCCTTTTCAAGCTGTTCTTCTTTTTTACGATCAACCTCATCAATCTGTGCGAGCAATATCTCTTTCTGCTTTTGTTCTTTTTCTAATTGTTTATCAAATTCAGCTTTCTTTTTGATTGTACCATAATACACCATTTCAGAAGGTAGCTCATATCAGATGTTGAGATTGATAGAAGTATTCAGTATTTGTCTCGCAAGATCAGTATGGTACAAGACCTTCTTGTTTACTAAAATCGCTTTTTCTGTTATCAGATAATCATGTTCAGCCTCTTCAGCAAAATCAATAACAAAAAACTTCTTCTTTCTGAGTATTCCTTCATGACCATGATCAACTGCCACATGATCAAGTGATGTGATTCATGGTATCTTCTCTACCTTCAGATCTATAAAATCAGGAGAAACATAGTACACTCACTCTTGAGTTCATAATCTATTCATCAAGTACTTATCTCACGGAAGGACAATTCATCATTGCTTTTCAATCTCTTCCTTGAGTGGTGTAAACGCTTGCTTAGCAATATGTTCGAGAGTATATTT
>CAZIUS010000048.1:0-6928 GCA_964542385.1 uncultured Candidatus Peribacteria bacterium | reverse complement strand
TTTCTGTTTCGTCAGTTTTCCTTTGCTTGAGTTTATTGATAATCTTTCAGATCATCTCGGTGAGCATAATCTTCTCTTCAAGCGTTCATCACTGTTTTTGTATCTTTTCGAGACTATGCTTGATCGTTAACACCACAGCTCTTTCTGGCACAATCTGATTTCTCGATTCAGGAAGCCAAGTAAAACTGGGACATTCAAGAGTAAATGAATCTATCTTGCCCACCGTTATTGTTTTAAATTCTTCGATCACTACACCAGCTACTTGTAAACGGATGGTTGATTCTTTATTGGTTCACGTTCTACTCGTATAGAAAAATTTAGATTCTTTTTCTACAAGTTTTGGTAATGTTTCTACTGATGGATTGATCTTCTTCTTAGATGATCCAGTAGGATAAACAAGTTTCTCAGCTATCGTTTTACTATTCATCCCTATACCTTCGTCTTTTACTGAAAATCCCTGTTGATGTAATTCTATATGTACCGACGGTTTATCCGTCATCTCTAATTTCTTCCCATTGATGACTGTAGTATTTCAAAAATCATTAATCAGTTTACCGTTAAGATAAACGTTCGTATAAGTATTTGTTTTGAATCTTGAAGTTACAAACGCTGAAAGTTGTTTGAGTATTTGTTCATTAAATTGCTTCTGCAATGACACTATTGTTCAGTGCTGCAATTGGTTATTATGAAGAGTCCCTATCTTAATCCCATCCTCTTGTTTAAAATTCACATCAAATCACTTATTTCATTGTGCTTTGGTAGATACCTTGAGAATATCATTCTTGTTCTCTAAAAATTTCAATGCTTGATAAAATCCTTCTCAAAATCTTCCAACTGTCTGATTCGGATTGCTCGCATCTATTGCATTAGCGACGATCTCTACGAGTCACTGAGCAAGTTTAGATCATTGGTATTTAATCAGTTTTTCTACTTTTGGAGGTTGATGTGATTTGACTTCTAAAAGTTTCCCATGATCTGGAAGTTTCAGCAAATCATCATATCGTTTCGTATCTGCTTCATCTTTACCAATATGCAGTTGCGTAATTTTATTAAACTCATCTAATTGAATATATTCAGGCAATGAAAGTTGTTCTCTTAAAGCAATAATATCATCTAATCATAGATTACTACCATTTTTTTTTCATAATATTTGTGCTATTTGTGATTGTTTCTGATTAATAAAACTTGCCAACTGTTCTTGTGTTGGTTTGGATTGCATTTCAGCGACATATAAATCTTCATAGAATTGTTGTTTTTTATCCATCAGAAAAAAGGAATACACTACATTATAAGTATATTCAAAACCCATAATTTGTCAAAAAAACTCATTAAAGAAACGAGGAAAAAATCACGTAATTATATTTATAATTAACGATTATCAAAAAAACGACTGAGGGTCGTTTTTTGTTATTTTATAAAGCATTAATTCATCAAAGTTATCTATTTTACTACGAGACGTTCTCACGGTCCGTTTGTTTTTTGTCTTTTAGAGTTGTAATTCAGGCCCAGGGGGAATTGCACTAAAGCACTAATTCCCCAAAAGTTGTCTTTGAAGTTTGGTATATTTACTTAAGTATAATTGTCTATTACGTAAGGTTATTAATTCAGGCCCAGGGGGAATTGCACTAAAGCACAATTCTCTCAAAGTCGTCTATTGTCGTACGAGACGTTCTCACGGTCCGTTTGTTTTTTGTCTTTTAGAGTTGTAATTCAGGCCCAGGGGGAATTGAACCCACTACGCGAGGCTTTGGAGACCTCCGCTCTACCAATGAGCTATGGGCCTATAAATAGGTATTGAAATAATCTGTTCTACTCAGTACAAATGACTAATTACAAATGACTAATGACTAATGACTATTACTCAGCCAGAGATCGGGATCGAACCGACGACCTGCTCGTTACGAGTGAGCTGCACTGCCAGCTGTGCTACTCTGGCAAAATTCGGTACCGCTACCTATACGTATCTTCAACCAAAAAACAAGCGAAGATGAAAAAAAGATCCCTCTATATAAATACAAAGATCATACTTTAATCACCATTGAAACAATAAGCAACTCTTAGTAAATAATATTTAAGGAAACGAGGAAAAATTTACGTATTAAATACAAATTAATGATTTTTTCATTATTACTATACCATAATTTAATATTGACATTAACTATCAAATTAATATAAAATTATATTTTTATTGTACAAAAAACCATGCTCATATATGTTACAAATTGAGAAGAAAATTTTAATTGACTCACTGATTCAGGTAAACAAAAGTTGAATAATGTTATTGCAAATGTATTGAATACTCATATTCCAGATAAAAATTACGTATACAGACTAGGAGCAAGAGATTGATCTCATTCAACTGAAAGTATGTTATACATAGGCGATAAATTCGTCAAAAAATATGATCAGAATCCAATGGATATATACAACAAAACTATACCCGATCTTACTGATATAAAAGAAATTGAAAATAAAAATGCACCAGCAGCAACTATTATATGAGTAACCCAAACAGAATTAATAACCGTGCTTAATTCTCTTCCATGAGCATGAATTAAATGTTCATCTTCTCAATTAATAAATAATTTTCGAACGATTTATACATTAGTTATAGATGTTGAAAATGCAAATTCTTTACTTTATGTAGCTCCTTGATCTGAAAAGTGATATTATCATTGCGATTTATTTGATACTGAAGAGTTTAAAAGTTTTAAAATTGATAGAAATATAGAATACAAACACATGCATCTTATTTTTGAAATGAATAAATATACCAATAACGACTTTATCAATCTGTCTAACAATAGTTTTTATAATTCTGACAAACCCATAGAAAAACTCACCATAGAATATAAATCGAGATTGGTAAATGAAAAACAAAAAAACGACTTAGAATATCAGTCTATTACTAATCTTTATGGTCTTATAGTTGAATTTACAAAATATTATGATATTGACACATGCATACAGCTATTATTGCTTTTAGAAAACAGAGAAAAACAATAATTTTTTCATCATTAATAGGTTTATTGAAAACTATTCTTCATATAAATTGTTATCAAACCATTTCATAATCTAAAAAATCGTCAAATCAAACAGCATCAATAGGTGCTGTTTTTTTGTTTTCTTTTTATTTTTCATTATACTTTTTATATTCTTCACCTCTCCTCTTTTCATGGAATACCAAAATCGACGATACCTCTCTTTACTTAGTGTCAGTAATGATATTGATATTTGCCATACATTGGAAGATAATATCGAAACTGATTATCTGATTATATGATGATGAGTAGCTGGTTTGCATGCTGCACAAGCACTCATACAAAAAAAATGCACCGTTACACTTGTAGAAAAAAGCATTTGTGGGTGAGGCATGAGTGGTCATAGTGGCGGTTTTCTAACACCTGATAGCGAACTTTGACTCAGACAATTGGAAAAAACGTATTGAAATGAAGCAGCAAGAACACTATGGGCTTATTGATCTGCATGACAATTATCTATAGTTGGCAATATTAGATGATATAAACTAAATTGTGATCTGAGAAAACAAGATAGTTTATTGCTGTGAATTGGTAAAAGATGAGCACAAGAAGTAATTGCAGAATACAATGATAGAAAAGCGTTTTCTTATGATGCAGAATTTATCGATCACCATGAGTTATGGAAACACAATAGTGGACAATGTTATAATGCAGGAGTGAGATACACCGATTGTTATGCAATGAATCCAATGCTTTATTGTCAAGAATTAAAACAACAACTGATTAAACAATGAGTAAAGATACATGAGTTTACGCACGTTCACAATTTATGAGAAAATTTTGCAAAGACCAATCTTGGGAGCATTCGTTTTAAAAAAGCAATTATTTGTCCATGAAAAGCAGAAAAAGAAATATTTCCCGGATATGCAGTGCATACATACGGTATTCATAATTATATTACCATTAGTGAACCACTGAGTAAAGAACAGGTAAAAAGCATGATGCCTTCTGGTGAATGTATGTGCCGAGATACTCAACTTGTTTTTAATTATTACCGCCTTACTGGTGATAGAAGAATTGTCCTCGGTGGCTGAAATCCCGTCAGTAGTTTTCAACCGCGAGAATTGCTTGAAGCATCAACGATCAATAAAGTTATTCGTGACTTCAAATACATTTTTCCATCATTACATGATGTGCAATTTCCTCATTATCGATCGGGAAGGATTCAAGCAAGTAAAGATCTTATGCCTCTGATTGGAGCAAATAAAACGTACCCAAATCATTATCGAGTACAATGAGCAGTGTGATTACCACGAGCTGCAGCATGTGGTCGTTATGTAACTGAATTAGTTCACGACGAGGCTGATACGACATTACAATCAATCTTTAGTTATGACAGAGAGTTTCTCATTCCATGGAATCCATCACGATCATTGTTCAAAGCACCTCTGTTTTGAATTTCAAATTGAAAAGCGATGTGACTTTTTTAAAATTATTGCAAAATAATGAATAATTTTGATCCGCAACTGCTCTCTTTCTTTCAAAAGAATAAAAATTCATTCGACTACTATGAACATATTCCAATTTTTACGGTCGAAGAAGGAGAAGCAATCAAACATTCCATTCCAGGGAAACATACCAAAAACCTCTTTCTCAGTGACAAAAAATGATGATTTTATCTCATCAGTATAGAATCGCACAAAAGATTTCCCGTCACCGCATTTCGTAAACACTTATGACTTAAAGATCTTAGTTTCGGTTCTCCAGAACAATTATTTGAAATGCTAAAACTCACTCCATGAAGTGTCTCTCTTTTCTGATTAATACACAACCAACCAGCGACCCTAAACGTTTTCATCGATCACGACCTGCGAACCGCTCCTCTCGTATGACGACATCCCAATCGTAATGACGCAACAATTTGTGTGAGTCATGCAAATCTAGAAAAATTTTTAAAAAATACGGGGCATAAAGCACAAATCGTAACATTTGATAATGAAAACATTATAAAAATATAATAATGTCAACTCTATTTTTTCATGTTCATTGCATTGTGAAAAAGAATCAGTAAACGTAGAGTACAATAACTTTTCTGTATCGCATCATTCAGTATATTCAAGACATATGACAATATCTCTCCAAATAGATCAAAGAACGAAAACAAACCAACCGAGATAACCAACATATTGGAATTTTTTGCGATTCAGATGAGTATATTTTTTACTCATTTTATTACCCATGACTATATTTACTGTATGAGCCGCAATAGTCGGTATTTTATTATGAATTTTCTCAGGAAAATATCTTGCTGACAAGGGACGATCAGACAAGAAAAAGGAAGCAGAAGAAGCAAAAGCTATTGCTGCAGAAGAAATCGAATCAACCAAAAAAGAATGTAGAAGATTGTACGATCTTGCTGAAAGAAAAGGACAAGAATTAATCGAAAAAGCAGAAAAAGAAATCGTTCATAGAAATAAAAAAGTCGATCAAATGGAAGAAAAAATTAATCAAAAAGAAGAAAGAATGGATGAAAAGATGGAAAAACTCGAAGAGAAAAAAGAAGAATATATTACCAAAAAACAAGAACTTGAAAAAATTGTAGAACAACAAAAAACAATATTGAGCGATCTCAGTTCAATGAGTCCAGAACAAGCTAAACAAGAACTTTTTGCGCAAATAGAAAACGATCAAAAAGCAGAAATTACGAGATTTGTTAATAAATATAAACTTATCAAAGAAGAAGAAGCAAAAGAAGAAGCAGCAAAAATTATTGCAAGAATACTCCCTAGAGTTGCGCAAGAATGAATTTCAGAACATCTTGTCACTATGGTTGACCTTCCAAGTGAAGATATGAAATGAAAAATTATTGGTCGTGAATGAAGAAATATTACTACGTTTGAAAAAGTAACAGGTGTTGAAGTACTTATTGATGATACCCCATTAACCTTGAAGATATCTAGTTATGATCCTGAAAAAAGATTCATTGCGGCTGAAACAATGACAAAATTGGTAAAAGACGGAAGAATCAATCCTGTTTATATTGAAAAATTCTATCAACAATCTGTCCAAGAGGCTAGTGAACTCTTTTTGAAAAAATGAAAAGAGACGCTTGCATTATTGAATATTCCTATGATGAAACCAGAAATCGTAGAATATGTATGAAGATTTCACGTGAGATATAGTTACGGACAAAATCTATTATTACATAGTATCGAAGTAGCAAGAATGGCAGAAATGATGGCAAATGAAATGTGATTAAATGCAGAATTAGCAAAAAAAGCTGCACTCTTACATGACATTGGTAAAATCGATTCTACCAATGGTGAAGCACATACGAAAGTCGGTGGAGAAATACTCAGAAAACACAAAATGCATGAAGTAATTATCAACACTGCTGAATGACATCACTTTGATGTGGAATTATTGAGTGCTGAAGCTTGGGTTGCTACTGCAGCTGATATTATTTCAGCAAGTAGACCAGGTGCAAGACACGATACAAAAGATATTTTCTTCGAAAGAATGAGTAACTTAGAAAATCTTATTAATACAATGCCTGGGGTTCAAAAAGCATATATTATGCAAGCATGAAGAGAAATTATGGCGTTTTTCAATCCAGAAGAAGTTGATGACAAACAAGCACAAGATCTTACTGCAGTTATTGCAGCAAAGATTGAAGAACAACTAGACTATCCTGGAACAATTAGAATTGTTGGTGTAAGAGAAAATAAAATAGTTCATTTCCTTAGATAATAAATCGTAGGAAGTCGAAGGAAGTCGTAGGAAATAGAAAGAAGTCGAAAGAAATAGAAAGAAATCGTAGGAAATCGAAGGAAATAGAAAGAAACCGATCTTCTCATTTCCCCTCTCATTTCCTCTCACTTCTCCTCCACTTCCTCTCATTTCCTCTCACTTCTCCTCCACTTCCTCTCATTTCCTCTCACTTCTCC
>CAZIUS010000047.1:5407-8798 GCA_964542385.1 uncultured Candidatus Peribacteria bacterium | reverse complement strand
TCCTGGCGCTGTGATTCGATTTTAAAGTTTTGAATGCTGACTTTTGTTACGATGCGATTCATACACGAAAAAATCGAATCAAAGATTTGATTTTTTTATGGAAATGCAAAGAAAAAAGTATGAAAATATAAAAAAAATCATACTTTGATTGCTTTTTGAACCATTTTTACTATAGTACGTTGCATTCGGTGCCATCGTTTAATGGATAAGACACAGTCCTGCGAAGACTGGAATACAGGTTCGATCCCTGTTGGTGCCAAGATTATGAAAAGTGTATTAAAAAAATAGAAAAGCACAAAGGCGTAAAAAACTTTTTGCTTTTTTTTTATTTTTCCTATATAGAGGGCACTGAAAAATAGATTTTTACGTAAAACTTGATACATACGAAATAATTGACAGTGACGTAATCATTTTATTCGTGCCCTCTACGTAGAGACTGCTTACATTGCAATGCTCACTTAACGAGACCATTTGAATTAAAACTTGTATTTTTCAGCAGTCTCTATATACTCACAATAGAAAAATTTCATCTCCCTGTGTTGTATGATACGCTTTTTATTGATAATCAGATACGTTGTTTTTTGACTCATTATGTTATGAGTAGTTATTGGTTTTAATGAAAATTTAGGGTGGTATTCGTTTGGAGTAGGTATGATTTTGTTGTGATTACATGAATGATTCTCGATATGGATGAAGAGACGTTATTTTCAAGAAACAACTCATCAGTATTTAACACCGACTTTATGATTATTGTTATTCTTGGTATTGTTGAGTAGTGTCTTGTGTGTAGTAATTTGGGGTAGTGATTGATTGTTGGCTTTGGGTGTCTATTTTATTGCTGCGTTGGTGTTGTTTTTACCAATAGTTGTTTGTGAAAGTAAATGGATACTCCACAATTGAACATTTAAGACGACTTTTTTTCAATCAATCAAAAAACGAGTGCCGCGGTATTATAGAATTGGTAATATATATAAAACATGAAGTATGCTCACGACTATGGAAGCATTACTTGCGGAGAAAGACTGTATTGAGTCGGACCCTTTTGTTTTACAAATGCTCGTACAATATTGTATTTTGGGCGTTTTGTCTCCTTTGTCGTTGTTGAAACCTCACGCAAGAGAAAAGTTTTTTCGTTTATTTCATTCATGAAAGGAGTATGTAAGTATTACGATTGAACATATTGAGAGTACAAATCAAAAAATCGCGATACGTTTTTCTACACAATGAAATCTTGTTTCAGAAGATTTAATTTCTTCCAAATCTAGAGCAAAAATAGCTGAATTGTTTGCCCGTTCAGGTAAATGTCTTAGAGATTTGTATTATGACCAGTCTACAAGAACCTTGCATGCACTTTGTCTTATTGATTGATTATTTGATCACCCAGAAGTGTTTTCTATTGTCCAAAAAATTGAACTCGCATTTACTCACATGGATATTAAAAACGCAAAACATCATTATCCCGTTTATAAAAGTTATGAAATAATTGATCAAGATAAAAAAGATGGAACGGTTTACACTATAAAAATTACGTATACGTTGCCAGAGTGATTGTTGTGAATGCTGATTGGGGTAGATAAAATTAATGAAATTCAGTCCTATGTGAGACTCCCTATCTATGAACATAAAATTAAATCGTATGAAGATTGTGTTGAATTTTATGTGCAACTGCATTCCAGAGTGCGAAATACGATGAAATATACTGATTTTCCAGCTCCAGAGTGATTGAGAATTCCTATGTGATTCGATTTGAAATACAGAAGACCAATTCGAATGTGTTTCAATCAAGAAAGTGTAGAAGAACAAGATTATTGATTTGCTCCTCACTATATTATTGCTGGTTCGACAGCAAGCTGAAAATCAAATTTTATTAAATGAGTTATTACGCAACTCTTGAGAACCTACACACCAAATGAAATAAGATTTTTTCTTGTCGATCCCAAGGTTGTTACCTTTCAAGTATTTAGTCAAATGCCTCATTTGTATGCACCAATACTATGAGATGCAAAAAAAATTGTGACCGTGTTACACGGCATTGTCGAAGAAGTAGAAAAAAGATATGCCCTGTTTGCAAAACATCGTGTAGAAAATATTATAGAACGGAAAAAGCTCAATACCGATTTGTTATTGCCTCATATTTTTGTGATTATAGATGAGTTCGCTGATATTATTGATTCTCAAAAAAACCATGTCATCAAAGATTCAGTCATAATGTTGCTCAAAAGATTGTGACAAAAAGCCAGAGCTGCATGAGTGCATGTACTATTAATCACACAAAGAGCGACCTGAGCGAATATTGATGGAGAAATTAAGGCCAATATGTCAGGAAGGATTGCTTTTAGAGTTGCAAATTCTGGCGATTCGCAGATCATTTTGGATGATGAGTGTGCAAGTGCAATCAAGCAAGCGTGAGAATGATTTGCGAGGATTGGTGATGCAGATACATTGATTCACTTTTATGCTCCGTATATTACTGATATAGAAATACATACTGAGTTAAAAAAGTTTGATCATATTCCATTGGAGTATTGTGATCGCTCTTTGGCAGAATCGTTACTAAGAGAGCCACTCAATCCAAAAGAAGTGACGATTGATATGGTACAGCCGGTTAAATATCCCGATATTGCGATTGGCATTGATCTGAATTCTCACAAAGTGATTACACTACATACTGCAAGATATGATGAAACAGATGAAGATGAACCAACGCCACATATAGTCGTGGCTGGTGCGACAAATTCTTGAAAATCAAAGTTTGCAAAATTCTTGGTGAGTCAATTGATTCAGGGTAATAGTGTCCATGATATTCAACTCATACTCGTGGATCCCAAAATAGTAACATTCAATATCTTTGCAGGGATTCCGTATTTGTATTGTCCATTAATTACAACGCATACAGAACTCATTCCTGTTTTTGAAAAACTGCTCGAAGAAATCAAAACGAGATATGCGCTTTTTGCCAGTAATCATGTAGAAAATATGCAACAATATAACAGTTTGTGAAAAGAGAAACTAAAAGCGATTTTTCTGATCATTGATGAATTTGCTGATATTGTAGATTCGTATGATTATGGGACAAGAGATAAAGTAGAATGAATGTTGAAAAGATTTGGTCAAATGGCAAGAGCAGCAGGAATTCATATGATCTTGATTACCCAAAGAGCAACTTCACAAAATATTCCTGGTGAGATTCGTACCCATTTTGCATGAAGAATGGCATTTAGAATGAACACAGAAGCTGATTCGATCTATATTATTGAAGAATCATGAGCGCACAATTTGCCTTCTGCATGAATGTTTTTATTAAAAAAAGCGAGTCAGGATATCATTCATTGATATGTTCCTTTGATTACCAATTCTAATATTGATAAATTGCTCGAAAAACATATAGTAA
>CAZIUS010000047.1:3826-5307 GCA_964542385.1 uncultured Candidatus Peribacteria bacterium | reverse complement strand
GACTTACCGAGAACGTTTCTCAAAAACATGGTCCAATGAATGGATAAATTTATTGAAGACAACAAGCTAGCATTGATTGAAATAAGAAATTTACGTGATCCAGAAATTATAAAACAAATGCACAAAGTAGTCACGAACTATCTTCCTGACGCAGATCCCAAAGCGATTGTTGATGCTTGATTATTGGCACTGAGTACTGATTCATACGAGTCGTACATCAAATGAGTAGTAGTAGATCATAATATTACGGCATGAAGAACACTTGTAGAGAAAGAAAATGATAAATATATGAATACGTTGGGATCGTGGCTCAAGTGAGAAAAAAAGCAAACAAATATGTGAAATTATTATTTTGAAATGAAAAAGCTTCATGAATCATGTCCATTAGCTACTTTGGAGAGTATTAGTATAGATCATGCAACCACTCTTCAAGCGAAATGTATTACCAAAGCAAACGGATCTATAGAATTGGTTGAAAAAGATGATATCGGTTTGGAAGATTTTAAACGTGATATTGAACCAGACTTTATTTCATTTCATAACAAAGAAATTCAAGCGGATCGAGAAAAGAATATTGCTGAATCTATTGGGGATGATTTTATTCCAAATAATCATATAAAAGCATTATCGTGATTCTCAGCTTGTGTTTGAGGATAATGTATTGAACTGTTTTTTAGCGCTTATTTTATTTTTTTTACATGCATGGACTGAGAAATGAATATGTGAGGTGCTGATCTGTGACTCAATAGTGTCCAGATGGGCGAAAGTTGAGAAGTTTCTGCTGAAGCGATTGTAAAAGTGCGTGAAGATATGCAAAAATCAGCGCAAATGCGTGGACAAATTGCTCAAGCTGGAGTCCAAAACAAACAATTTGCTCAATTATTGATCATATTATTACAACATATTACTGATGAAAAACTTATAGGACATATTTTTCGTCAACTCACGGTTCACAAAGCATCGATTCCAGCAATCTTTGCTCAATTTTTACCTTTTTTGGTGTGACGCGTGGCACTGAATGTTTCGTCAGGACCGTTTGTGGATTTATTACCAAAGGCAAAAGCGATGCATAACTCTTTGGAATGATTGGTAGAGTGGATGAAGGGAGTACAAAAGACTTTTCCTCATCTTGCAAAACAATCAACAGACCAAAAAGCTGCTTTCGTAATCGACTTGGCACAAGCATATAATTTTACTCATCTCGAACAATTAGACGAACAAAAACGTGATGAATTATGGGAGTTGGTAAGAAAGGAGGTGGGATAAATAGAAAGAAATAGAAAGAAATAGAAGGAAATTGAGGGAAATGAATGTAAGATGGATTATATCATTCTTATTTACACTAGAAAATTTATTTACCTAGTATGTAGTCAATTAATTTTTTGATTGCAAAATTTGTGCTATAAATTTTGATTGCAAAATTTGTGCTATAAATTTCCTTTAGGAAATTTGCATTTTTGGTGTTTTTCGATATAATTATT
>CAZIUS010000047.1:3165-3775 GCA_964542385.1 uncultured Candidatus Peribacteria bacterium | reverse complement strand
CCATTTGAAAAGTGAACAATAAGAGGTGCAGTGCATGATTTATATGCATGATTTGATGATACTGAATGAAATTGGTGAAGACAGAGTTTTTTGCATCATGTCGCAGATTCTAAAAGTAAATTAACTGATGTATTAAATGCAAAGAGTGATGGTGAAGTAAGTTATTTACTGATGGCTGCGAAAAGAACATTGCCTATAAATCTTAAAAATAATTGGAAAAAAGATCTGAGTAAAAAAGAATTAATTAAATTGATTGATAATCATCATAATGATGATTTTGAAAAGGAATATAATCAATTAATAGCAAAAGTAGGTAGCGCGTCAAGTGGTGTAAAATTACAAGTAAATAATTATAATCTAAATGAATCACAGATACAAAAATTAGCAGTAATGGGCATTACAAAACAACATCAATTTGAGAATTTGCGCAATGACTCTGAATCTCAAAAGTTGTTTTTGTCTATTTGCGTAAAGGCAGGATTCACAA
This sequence comes from uncultured Candidatus Peribacteria bacterium, assembly GCA_964542385.1. Classification (GTDB taxonomy): domain Bacteria; phylum Patescibacteriota; class Gracilibacteria; order Absconditabacterales; family Absconditicoccaceae; genus CAYLWY01. Next base: position 3,288 of record CAZIUS010000047.1, on the reverse strand, counting down.
AAATGAATATAGATAAGATTATGAGTATTTTTACAAAAATAAAACCATTAAATTGAGTAGAGATGCAAAATATCGATGATTTATTTGATAATAAAGAGTTTGTAAAATTCATAAAATTAAAAT
>CAZIUS010000047.1:2537-3086 GCA_964542385.1 uncultured Candidatus Peribacteria bacterium | reverse complement strand
GCTTATAAAACACTTTTTAACTTTCGATATTATAATAAATATCAACCTTGATGAGTTAATTTTGAAAAAAATGAATTTAAAGGAAGTGAAGATTTTAATGAGTTTTTTGATGAAATTGTAGAAAAGGATATTAAACGCGCAATAAGATATGCAAATATTAAAGATCATACATGAGGAATTAAACAAAATTGATGAAAAACGGAGATTACAAACAATTGATCAAAAGTGATTTTGAAGATACCTAAAAATAAATTAATTGAAAATGCTTGATTAACTGATCATGATAAGTGAAGTGATGCACAAGTGATCCCAAAAAAAGTGGTATTTACATTAGATGATGGAAGTAAGGAAGAGTTTTGATTAGATCCTGATGGTAATGCAAGTATTGATATAAATGAATTTAGAAAATGAAAATTGGCAAATGCAGTTCAAATGAAAACTGAATTATTGATTAAACCACATCTCAAGTTTGATTCGGAAATGTATGATTGATCATTGAAAGCATCTATAGAGTATGACGCGCCAGATCAAGAATTACCCTTATTTGAT
>CAZIUS010000047.1:0-2527 GCA_964542385.1 uncultured Candidatus Peribacteria bacterium | reverse complement strand
GTGAATTAAATAGACTTTTAAAATCTGTAGAGAGAGAATTACCGACAAATGGAGATTTTTTGAAAAAACCAAATGTTGAGTGAGACAAATTGATTACATCTTCGCCATTAGAAATTACTGGTTTAAATAAAGATGCAGAGATTGATTTTTTGAATAATGCAAAAATAAGTTTTACTGGTGTTGATGGTAGTTTTGTTGAATTTAAAGATTTAAATGAAAAAATAATAAAACCAGGACAGATAATATATCTTCAAGTCGGTTCTGGTCCAAATCCAAAAGATACGAGAACTGGATCGGTAACTATTAATTGAAAAGAATTGAATTTTACGGTCGAGACGAAGGAAGAAGTAAAGAAAAAACCAGATGATTTTTCATTTCTCCCCATTAATAATGCTCGTATAAATGAAACACGTGAATCACAACCAGTTATAATTACATGATTAGATGATGGGTGAACAGTAAAATGTTCAGAATGAAGAATTAAGATTATAAGGTGATGAATAGATACATGATGGAGAGATGCTCCTTGTGAGTTAGATTGTGAAAATCTTGATACCATCATTCTTGAATTGAGATCCCATCATACAGAATATGAAAAAACAACCAATAGCATCGTTACAATTAATGGTAAAAATGCAGTTTTTCAAGTAACTACAATGAAAAAACCAAAAGAAATGCCAGTTTTTACTATTGCTCCAAAGATTAATCAAGATTGTAAATCATTTGTAGATTCAGATCAAATAATAGTCACATGAATTACTGATTGGAATGATATGAAAGCAAAATGTGAATGATGAATGCTCATAGTTGATAATATAGAATACGATTCTTGAAAAGAAGCTCCAATTACTGCAACATCAAATATCATTGCTCGTCTAAAATCATCAGAAGAAAACAATGATGCTAAAAAATGCACGATAACAATATGATCAGTTCCTAGAACGTTTACTGTGACTACTAAAGTTGCTCCTGCTGTACCCGTCGAGATTACAGAACCAATTAATACAGCTATAAATACAAATAGTAAAGACTTTGGTTGAACATGACCAAAAGGAATTAATAATTGAACTATGTCCATTTGTCCACACTGATCCACTATTCCTTTGAGTAGATATACACAAATAGGGATAAGTACTAATGATACTGATGGAAAGCGGAATAGAACATTACATTTTGATGAGTTAACAACTTGACCATATGATGTGATTGTGACAATGGGAACACAAACTAAAACGCTTCCTATACATTTTACTGCACCTGATCCATTGCCGCTAGAATCGCCAGCATTATCAGTTAATTTTATAGAAAAAAAAGACCAAGTGTTGAATACTTGGATTGACAGTGATGAGGCAATTATATCTTGACTTAAAAGACCTGTACCAGTGACATTACCAAATCCATGAAGTCGTATCGTAATCGATGATGTAGAATATACTGCAGGATGAACTATTCCAAATATTAACAATACTAATAGAGTGAAACTGAGATTACTCAGTAGTAATAGATATAATACAACCACTAGTATGGGTGTGGTGATAGGATGATTAACTAAATCATTTAGTGTAAAAACTTTAGCTGAAGATGCGCCTATAATATTCACAGAACCATATGCATCAAGACTAGATGGAAATACAGTAACAAAATATGATTTTGCATGAACATGACCACTAAAAAAAGTGTGATGAACAATTACAATTACTGACGCGACATGAGTAACAGTACGTACAGAAACAGATCTTCAAACAGATGATAAAACTTGAGCATGGAAAAGAAATATTGACATGGATTGATTACCAACATGATCATATACAGTAACCGTATCAATAGATGGTCAAAATCAACCAAAAACGATACATTATACAGAAAAAGCGCCAGATCTACCGGACTTTCCATCTGTCACAATGCCATGACCGCATGTCTTCACTAACGCTCCAGTTGAATTTGAATGATTGCTTACAAAAGGGAAGTATATTCGATTACAAGAATGGAATGCTGCGCTGAGATGATGAGTATGAGATTGGGAAGATGTTTGATCGCGTGTTGCAGTTAATTCTTCTGCTTGGAAAACAAAAATTTGAAAACTTTCTCCCTGAAATAAACGTTTTAGAGTAATTCCATGTCATGATGATGGGACAAGGGAAATCAGTAGAGCGGTGGAACATCGTTTTGAGGTAGGAAAGGTACGTTGCGTGTTGCAAAAGATCAATCATTAGAAAATTTACGGATAAACAAATGAGAATTAAAACCATGAGAAAAAATCAATACGCTTGATCCAACTACTAATACGTATAATCTTGATGAACAGTTGGATATATGAAATGGAGAGTATGAATTGATTATTAAAAGTGGTGAACAGAAGGATGTGACACAAATCTTTACTGTTGATCCAATGCCAATCGCAATTGATAGAACTCGTCTTCCTACATCTCAACAAAGAAATGCACAATTTTATGGAACAGCAGAGCCAAATAGTCAGGTAGAGATTATCTATAAAATTCCTGGTTCAGAAGCAACTGATAAAGTAGTT
>CAZIUS010000046.1:2163-8873 GCA_964542385.1 uncultured Candidatus Peribacteria bacterium | reverse complement strand
TCTTCACTAAGTATTTGATTAATATACTTTTTAATTTTTTGAAAAATAAATAATCAATTATTAACATTATTTTTTGTATTAATAGTATTTGAATCTGGAAGTGTGTTATTCATTTACTTCATTAACTAAAAAACCTATTCAGTAGAGTAGATTAAGAAATTTAATTAATAAAACAAGTAATAATTATATTGACTTAAGTGTAATATTGTGTATACATTAATATTTTACATTATATATTGTCCAATGTCTCTTAAATTACAATCTGATCTCAAAGAAAATATACTAACTGAACAAGAAGAGTTGCTTAATCAATTACTTGAAGAAATAGATAGAACAACACAAATAAATGATACAGATAAAAAATCACGAGGTGAGATTGTCGATGATTTCAAAGGAAAACTAGATAGATCAATTATTGAAGTATTAGAAAGAAAACCTCAATTTATTACTAATGCACATGAAGTTAAAAAATGGATTAAACAAGAACTTTTTATTGAAAAAGGATTACTTAAAGAGAAAGTTAATTATTTTAATACTGAAATTAAACATATTTTTACTTTATGAAAAGAATATCGAAATGATATAAGTAAACAAAATCAGAAAAGAATATTATTTTCCTTTTTTATATTACTTTCAGTTTTTATTGGGTATAAAAAAATTGATTCATATTTTTCATCCCCTGAATATTTTGCAAAAAAAGATTTAAAACAAAAAGAAGAACTGGTAATACAGAAAGAAGAAAATCAGCGTGAGTTAGCAAGACTGATGGAAGTTAATTATTTTCCTCTTTCAACTGAATTAATTCAAGATATTGAAACTTTGGATAAATTTTTGCAAGACAATGCTGAATGACATACTTTTATTTGAAATGAAAGTAAATATATTATACAAAGAGTAGTTGGAAAAAAAAACTATTAAATACAGTTTTACTGAACGTAATGATATTACTGAATTTTGATGAAATCTTCAAACAGCTACCATAGAGAAGACTTTTCAAGTGCACACAAGAATTATAAATAATATTCTGTTATGTAATGTAGACCAAACGGTTTGATGAGTATTAATTACTTATAATCAAGAAGAAGCAAATCAATTACTTACTCAATTATTTTGTTTTTTTTGAGACATGCGTACTGGATACATGAACGCAGCTCAGAAAAATATAGTTGATCCAAAAAGTAGTATTGATAATATTGAAAAACAATTTCCAAAAGAGGTAATAAAACAATAAATCTTCAGCACTTCTATTACACCACACCCTGCGCCAACATTGCATCAGCGACTTTAACAAAACCACCGATGTTTGCTCATTTAACATAGTTTACCGTAGTTCATTCTGTTCATCGTTTGACACATGTTGCGTGGATATTTTTCATGATTTCGTGGAGTTTTGCGTCAACTTCTTCACGTGTTCGACTGAGTCTGAGCGAATTTTGTGACATTTCAAGTCATGAGGTAGCGACACCACCGGCGTTTGCTGCTTTTCCTGGAGCGAAGTGCACTCCTTGTTGTTGAAAATAGTGCGTTGCTTCGAGTGTCGTTGGCATATTTGCTCATTCAACCACATAGGAGATTCCGTTGGTTACTAATTGTTTTGCATCGTCGAGTGTAAGTTCATTTTGTGTCGCACAAGGCAGGGCAATGTCTGCTTTCAGATGCCATGGTGTTTTATCTGCATGATAAACAACTCATGCTTTATTTTTTCGTTCTTCAAGACGGCCACGCTTGACGTTTTTGAGTTCAAGGAGTTCAGCGAGCAGTTCGGGAGTAAATCCTTTTGCTACTTCAATTGTTCCATCGCTATCTGATGCGCTAATGACGATTGCTCCAAGTTGCATTGCTTTTTCGATTGCATATTGAGCAACGTTTCAAGATCCAGAAACGATTACTTTTTTTCCTTTCAATGTCTCATTATTGTATTGAAGCATTTGGTCTAAGAAGTAGACAACACCATATCCGGTAGCTTCTGTTCTGATGAGCGATCCTCAGTAGGTGAGTCACTTTCCGGTGAAAGTTCCGTCTCGTGTATTGTTTAGTTTTTTGTACATACCAACCATATAGCCGATTTCTCTCGCACCGACTCCTATATCACCTGCTGGGACATCGGTATCCGCTCCTATATGTCTAAATAATTCGCTCATAAACGCCTGACAAAAACGCATGATTTCATTGTCTGATTTTCCTTTTGGGTCAAAGTCACTTCCTCACTTTCATCCTCACATAGGCAGTCCAGTAAGACCGTTTTTGAAAGTTTGTTCGAATCCTAGAAATTTCAAGATACTGAGATTTACTGATGGATGAAATCTAAGCCCTCATTTGTAGGGACCGATTGCAGAGTTGAACTGTACTCTGTAGCCTCTATTAACTTGAACATTCCCTACATCATCGAGCCAAGAAACACGAAAAGTGATGATACGTTCAGGTTCAATCATTCTTTCAAGAAGTGATTGTGTCGTGTATTTGGGATTTTCTTTCAAAAATCCATCGAGCGATTCGAGAACCTCAGTAACTGCTTGGTGAAATTCAGGTTCGTGAGGGTGGTAAGTGGTGAGGATGTTTTTGATCATGGTGGAAAGGGGAAGGGGTAAATGGTGTACGATTGACAATGGATAATGGATAACAACATATTTATTATGTACGGGGGATATGATCCACCCTACATCCCAACAATTAATAATCGTCAATCGTCAACCATCAATTGTCCATTGTCATTATTTAATTCAAACCAATGGTTTTACATTATCACGGTTTTTCCACAAAATAATCGCGCAACACAAGAATGTAAGCACAGCCATTCGGAAAAGAGGATCTATGCCAAGAATGGTTAGATGGAAATACAATGCACCTGCCATAAGTCCACATCCTAATAGCGCTCCAAGTCGATGCCACTTCCCTCAGAAGATGAGGAGGAGACAGGCAATGAGTTCAAGAATTCCGATTCACAATCTTCCCGTAGGTTCCATTCAGAGTTTGGTAAACAATGCTACTGATTCTGGATGTGCGGTAAATTTGAAGAAAAGAGTCTGTCCCATGATAAACGCAGGGATGATTCTGAGTGCTCGATGAATGATTTTTGCAATGTTCATTGGTGAATTATAAATAAAATATATACATGAATTGTACGGTTCGTACAGATGTTTTCAAGCAAAAAATGCATTCTCATATTAAAAAGAAAAAGAGCTTACTCAAGCTCTTTTCAGATTTTTTAAGGAAGTTTAGTATACTATCGTATTAATGAAATATCCTTGCCAGATAATTTTTGTTTCTTTAATCTTAACCATCTATCACTATAAGCTGCTGTATGTTTTTCGTGCTTTACTTGATCTTCATTATTGTGAAATTTTAAATCGGTTCTATATATTAAATCAGCTATTGTTTTGTTAATATCATACTTAGTCTCTTCATTTATTTCATTATTTATATTTTGTAATACAATAAATCTTTCTTTCATATTTCGAATTTTTTGCAAAAAATCATCTGAAATATCAATAGTTGTAAACCTTAATAATCATTCAATTGATTTTTTAATCTCACAGCTAAATTGTCAAAAATCAGCTCAATTATAATCAAATTCCTTTATATAATACATAAATTGTCAAAAATTATAAACGTCATTTTTGACTATTTTTTCTTGATTTACTGACATTTTTTGAAAATATTCTCAGTAACTCACATTATTACATTCCATAGAGAGTAATAATTTTTTGAGATCAATTCATAATGATTGATAAATAGTGAATAGCATACTAAAATGTTCTTTTTCAAATAATATATTTGCTAATTTTTGTTTGTACTGATCAGGAAAGTCTCAAAATGAGTTAATAAAGTTTTGTGTTATGAGTAAGTCTAGATCAAAAGGTATACAGTCGATTATTTTATCAATTATTGTATCATAATCATTAATATTAGTATAGTGTATTAGTTGTATTAAGTATGTGAAGTCTACCATAGCATCATAGTGAATACGAGAAAAAAGATCTATGTATCACAATAAGTCATCTTGGTGTAGAATTTTTTGGTTGAGTTTTTTCTCTTGATTATAGCTATAGCGGGTTAGTAGTTGAGACAACAATTGCATATTGTATTGTTGTTTGTTTTCAAGAATGTATGAAATTAATGGTGTTGGATCTTGTATCATAAAAAATATGTTCGAGATTTCTCTATTAAATAATTTATCCATATTGTTAACAATACCATTTTCAAAAACATATTTGAATATTTGATCCTTATTTGTTGCAAAGACTTCTTCAATATCTTCATGGCTCATATCAATAAAAATATTATTTGTTCGAAGATTATGGGAGTCCATATCACTCATTACTGTGTCAATATTTGCGTTGAACAGTTTTTTTAGTAGCACTGAATATTTAAGAGGTTGATTACTTTGAACATTTTCTATGCTAAAATCAACTCAAGGTGTTTTTTGCATATTATTTATAATAAACATTTTCGTAATAGCTCATATTCATAATGTTTTTGGAGTCAATTTAGAGAAATTATCTAATGCTCATTGCTGATTATTTATAGAGGACATATTTAATTTTAAAACATCTAAAAACTAATATTTCTCAATTATATTTTACGTATTCAATTTATTTTTTTGATACGTAAAATTTCTTATACTGATTAATATTTTTAAGTCAATCGTTTGTGTGATAATTATTATTTAATATACGATAATTTTCTATAAAAAAGAAAAAGAGTTTTACTCAAGCTCTTTTCAGGTTTTTTGAAGATATTTGTTCTATTTATCGTATTAATGGAATATTTTTGCCTGATAATTTGCTACGCCATAATCTGCATACTTTTTCATTGAATTCTTTTTCAAGCCTATAATACTTTTTTTCATCTTCATTATTACGAAAACGTCTATCAGATCTTGGTATAAAGCCCATTGATAAATCATCAAATTCAGTCTCTTCATCTATTTCATTCGATACATTTTGTAAAAAAATAAATCTTTCTTTTATATCTCGAATTTTTTTCAAAAAATCATCTGAAATTTTAATTTTCTTAAATTGAAATCTTTCAACTATAGGGTTAATTTCATCACAAAAATTTCAAAAATTGGCTCAATCAAATTTAAAATCTTCAATATCTCTCATCATAAGTAAAAAATAATTAATATCAGTAGAATCAAGTTTTTTATAAATATATTTTCAGTAATCATCCCCATTGCATGTCATGCTTAATAGAAGATTATTGAGATCTATTCATAGTGACTCATAAATAGTAAATAGCATATAGTATTGATTTTTACTGAACAGGGTGTTCGCTAATTGTTGTTTAAATTGCTCAGGAAAATCTCGAAATGGGCTATGTAAATTATTAAATCAATTTGTTTTTTTAATTAGTTGATTGCTTGGCATTAGGGATACTATTTGATTAATTATTTTTTCATAATCATTTATATTTGTATATCTGATTAGTGAAATCCAATATTCGAACTTTTTTATATAATCGTGAGTAAAATAATTGAAAAATTCGCTATATCACAATAAGTCATCCTGACAAAGATATTTGTTATTAATTTTATTTACTCTTATTCATCGTTGTAGCAAATCGTTCAATAAGTCCATTTGAGTCTCTTTTTTGTTGTTTAGTATATACGTGATCAATAGTGTAGGATCTTGTATTTTTAAAAATATTTTTGCGATTTTTATTTGAAATAAACTTTGATAATTTTGTACGGAATGGTCTTGAAAAATATATTCTAGTATCTTTGTTTGATGTTTATCCAAGACTCTTTTATTATCTTGAAGAGTCATAACTTCAAGAAAGTCATTGTGTAGAAAAACTTGCTTATCCATAATCTTCATTACTGCATCAATATTGTAGTCGAATTGATTGATGAAAGTTGAGTAATTATATGTTTGGTTATCACAATTTTCAATTCATATGATTTCAGTGATGAATTGTTTATGCTTTTCTGTAATGCATGTTAATATTTTAGGTTGATCTCAACAGCTTAAGTGATCTAAATTTCATGTTTCTGCAACTTTTTTTGTGCTCATAAGTAAATGTAGGTCAATTAAAAGTATTTACTTATAATTAAAATGTTAGAAATATCAATATTATATGTAATTAAATTTGTTTTTGTAAATTTTATATTTTATTGTTTATAAAAAAAGAGCTTATTCAATCTCTTTTCAGATTTTTTCTAAATATTCAAGCACATAATCAAGATGCTTTTTTGTAACTGTAGGATTGACCATGATCATACGAAAGAAATTGGGGAGTCATTTATTTGTTTGGTAACTTATCATCATTTCACCGTCTCAAGCATGCGTTGTTTTATTTTTGCCGTGAGTTCATGAAGTTTGATATGTGTCGTCTGATCCATATTTTTGTGATCAAATGTTTTTTTTGAGACCACTGTTGGTAGATACCAAAAACAAACATTCGTACACTCAGGTTCTTGAATGAGGTAAAAACGTTCTGATTGGTTAATACGTTCTGCAAGGTATTGAGCGTTTGTAAATGCAGTATCGACACGATCTGCTAATCATTGTGTTCCATATACTTTTCGCATCAGCCAAATCTTGAGTACATCAACTTTTCTTCCACATTGTACGTATTTATCTCCAGTATCACATCAGTTATCATATCTTTTTTTGTATTTAACATAAGTGTTCTCCAGTAGCTTTACTAACCAGCTTTAAGAACTCAAGACTCTCAATATCCATCTCTTCAAGAGTTAATATACTCTT
>CAZIUS010000046.1:359-2153 GCA_964542385.1 uncultured Candidatus Peribacteria bacterium | reverse complement strand
TGTTGGAAGAGGTATTGTGCTTTCAAGACATTGCACGTTCCCAAAAAAGCAATATGTTGCGTAAGAAAAATGCTACACTGGAGTGGAGCACCAAGCATTTTGTGTGGATTTCGTCCGAACGAATCTGCTTTTTGAATTCAATTGATACGATGTTTATGCGTTTCACTTAAAAATACACTTCCTCATCGAATCATGTCGACATGAAACCAGATTGCGTATTTTTTTGCAACTGCTGCAATTTCGTCCAAAGAATCGTATGCTCAGAGCACGGTTGTTCATGAAGTTCCATTGATCATCAGTGGAATTGCCCCATTTTCTTTTGAGTGAAGAATTGCTTCTTCAAGTTTTTCGACTATCATTGATCCATTGTCGCTGGTCGGGATAGAAATCACATTGTTACTTCCTATTCACAATAATTGTGCTGCTTTGGTAATTGAATAATGCGCTTGATCTGACGTATAGATATGCATTGGTTTGCATCAATACATTCATGTTTTGTTTCACTCCGGGAAAACGCGATGTCTTGCAAGTTGCATTGCGTATTGATTTGACATTGAACCTCAAGCACACATAAGACCATCATAGTCTTTCCATCCTACCATCTCAGCGAGAGTACGATATAGTTCAGTTTCCATAAGGGTAAAGAGTGGCGCAATTTCATATGTCGCCATACTGGTATTCAGAACTGTTGCGACTCGGTCTCCAATAATACCGATCGGATCAGCTCATGCATAGAGTTGATTGAAAAAAAGTGGATGTTGTGTGGCAACACTTTTATCAAGTACAGTTTGGATTATACTTTCAAGTGATTGATCTGTTGGATTTCATAATGTAATATCAGTACTATTGAGTAACTCCTGTGGTGGTGAAAAATCAATGACTTTTCATGATCATTGTTGTTTATAGGTGAGATATTCAGAGAGTATTGTTATTACGTTAGTAATTCATTCTTGATTTATCATTTTAAAAATTATTTAAAATAAGTTGTTTTATGTCACTTTGGCGTATAAATATGCAATGAAACGCATTGTTCAGGATGGTTACTTCCCAATGCGTGGTAGCCAATATCATTTGCTATGTATGCTGCTTGTCATCACAGTAAAGTTCTTTCAAATTCTAAAGCAAATCACTGATCAGTTTTTTGATACCTTTTTTCAGTAATGGTTCCTTGTAGTACGAGAAAGATACACCCTTCGTCAGCATGATCGTGAATATCGCTCATTTGATGTGCATCCCGTCAGATGAGATAACAATCAAAATCTTGTTCGTCAGTGAGAAACTGAAAACGTGTGTATTGCTTAGCATTGAACGAAATGGATTCTTTTCGATCGGTTCATTGATATGTTTGCAAAATATTGAGTAATGAAGCAAGTTGAAACGATCATGTTTGTGCTTTTTGTCTATTTATAGCATCTTGTAAATTATCAATAAGGACTTTAATTGTTTGTATTGGTTCCATAGGTTTTATCCATATGTGCTAAAAAAGGGATGTGAAGACTTTTTCATTGTTTACGATTGTTTTCAGCAATACGAAGCATTATTGTTCGATTTGTTCGTAATCAATGCATTCGTTCTCGTAAAGTATGTTTTGGATCATAGAGATGTGTCGGTTCTGATTGGACGCCATTAATTTCCATTATTTTCATATCTTTTCCTTGGAGAAGTGCTTCTTTTGATGAAGTTCTTAGATCAATACGTCAATAATGAAAGTCTGGTATATTTTCTAAGATTTCCATAATTTTTTCTCTAAGTGTATCAGTAATCAAATCAGATCAATCCAAAAATTTTGTTCAT
>CAZIUS010000046.1:0-349 GCA_964542385.1 uncultured Candidatus Peribacteria bacterium | reverse complement strand
AACGATACTCATTGTGGAATAATAGTATTTCGTTTCTCTTCGTGATCTTTCTTAAAGACGTTTGTATACTTCAAAGCTCTAGGATCAAGAGAAACAATTTTCCCAAGCGTTTTTTGCCCATCTCAGATAACGATAGTAAATTCTTTTGAAGTAATACCATTAATGACTCATTGACCATTATTTGGATCACGATATCGAAATATTCCTATTTCTTCTGGGAAGGCGATATATTCTTGTAGAAGAAATGTTTGGTTTTCTGGTAACGTTTTTTTGTATGTTTCTCGCTGTTCTCTGGATTTAATTATGGTTACTCATTTTCCTCTTTCTTCTCCATCAGGTTTGCAGATGA
>CAZIUS010000045.1:0-9057 GCA_964542385.1 uncultured Candidatus Peribacteria bacterium | reverse complement strand
CTCTATTTGCCAGCGATAGAAAGAATGAAAACTCATGATGAAATTATTAAACAATGAAATCAAGCATGATATTATGGAGTTAATATTTGACAACAAAAAATTGATAATACAATTATTAATACAGTGAATAATTATAAAAACCAATTTGATAGTGGATTTTTTAATGCAGAAATAGCCAAATTTCAAAATATCATTAAAAATGATACATCAGTACAAAATGCACTTAAAGCAAGACCATCTTTACAAGCGAAAGAAAAAGCACAAAAAGCGAAGGAGATTATTAAAAAATATGATAGCACGAATGTTATTTTACAGCAATATATGACTTCAGAGCATGTACGTTTTGATCCATTGTCATGGGAAGAGTTTGCAAAAAACTTTCCTGATGATAAGCAAGTGATAGCATTCAAACAACGAAATATAGAACAACAAGAATATAATAGAAAACTATCAAATAGCAGACAATGAATTGTGTACCAGCAATTTAATAAGCCAAAACCATCTACACAAGTGCCTCAAAATGCTCTAAAACTCTATTTGCCTTGATGATGAACTCATATAACCAAAGTAACTAATGATGTCTATCCTCTCTTACATAATCAGGATGGTTGTGAAACAAAACTCGTTGTCTTGAGTGTAAGCTGAAAAATGTTGGGAAAAGAAAATTTCGCATTTGTTGATATGAAAGATAACTGAGATTTGATCATAAAAAATACTGATTATAAATCAATTCGTACGATTGCAGCAAAACAGTCTTGGGAAGCTATGTCTGCTGATGAAAAAATATTTGATGTTTTTAATTCACCAGAAACGAAAAAAGCGCAAGATAATATGGCAAAGATGCAACATAAAATGGAACCATTGCAAGTGATGCGAAAAAAGTTTGAAGAATCATCATTATTTTTTTGAAAGAATAATATAAGTCCAGAAGAGGTTGAAGAAACAAGAAAAATGGCGGTAAGTGTAAAACCGTTGATTGATGAACTAGAAAGTACTGTCCCTCAACGAAAGCAAGACAAAGCAAATCTGGAGACAATGTTGTCTCAATTACCAAAAGATTCTCCTCTCGTGTGAACTAAAAAAGCTATTCAAGATATGATTGATGCATATGACGTATTGATTGAACAATGTGAAAAACGTCCATGAAAAGAATCATCATTAAGATGATTTATGAATGTGCTACTTAATCCTGCGCAGTTTTCTGAAGTCAATTTTTTGAATTTCTTCAAAAAAAACTCACCAATGATACTTTGAGCGGTCGTAGGCGCTTGTGTTACAATTTGAAGCTGAGGAGCTTTGTGACCTATAGCACTTTGAGTACTAGCAGGGATGTGATTGTGAAGGGTTGCTCAAGAGTGAGTTAATCGTAGCAATATATTGGATGAAACTATAGTAGTTGATGGAAAAAAAGTAACATTAGATTTTAATAATCCTACAGATGTAGAATTACGGGCAAAATGAAAATTGTCTACAAAAACATTTACTACATGATTATTTAAAGAGTTTGCAATGCAATTTGTAATGCAAATAGTATTTGCAAAATGATTACAAGCATCTCAAAAATATATTAATACTCATCTTGCCAAATATCCAAATAGTATGTCCTCAAAATTTCTTAAAATGATCAAACCAAATTTACCAAAATTCATGGATAAATATAGTTGATCAATACAAAAAGTAACCAATAAAATCAAGCCACTACAGTCAAATAAAAGTGTTGTAACATCTGCAGAAGTTGTTCAAGAACATAGAGAAGCACTTACTGAGGAATTTATAAATAAACTGGATCCGACTTCTACGTGATGATATGCTGTGAACTTTCTTATTGCATTGTACTGAGGTATCAATCCAAAAAATCGTCACTCACATCAACAAGCGTTTTATGATAGTTATAAGATACAAGACATATGACTTTTTAAAGCATGAGAGCATACTGTCATTCAACAACTCCAAACTGATGCACGAGATCGCATTCAAGATATCAAACAAGCATATATTAATAAGGGTTATATTCAGGTATCGGATGGTGATAAAGTTGTCTTTGAAAAAAAACATACAATCACAGATAATGCATGAAATAATGTAATATGAACTGAAATGGTAGAAATTAAATCATCAACTGTAGATACTTGAAAAGTATCTGAAAACACAACAAATTTTTCTAACTCGAGTTCATCTATTGAGCAGATGTTAAGAGAAACACCTGAACGTGTATTAGAAGTTCGTTTTATGGGTCATGAAAAAAACACTGAAGCATTTATTCAAATGTATGAATGATCAAAGATAATTGCAGAGGATATACAGAAGTGAGATGTCTCTTTTGAAAATGCACGAAATAAACTAACTCAAATTAGGTGAGATATTTCTAAAAATAAGTGAAGTATTGAAAGTCAAAACTTTTATTGATCTAGATTAGATGCGATTTTGCAAAGTGATCCATTACAAGAACGTAACTTAAAAGATTATACTCCAATGAATTGAGTATATGAATGATACATAAATAAGGCACGTCAATATGTAAAATCAAAAAAATGAGAACAATCTTCTTATTATGAAGTAACAGAAAAAATTCCTACTACTAATCAAGAAGTTAAGCTAACAGTTGTTAATTTATTTGTTGGATGAGAGTTTGTAAATACAAGAGATGTGAAGTCGATTAATGCTGTTAAAGATTATATGTCATATTTATATAATGATATTGCACAAAATAATTACTCAAAAGATATAATAATACAGAAAGTTGCTGAACTTCATTGGTGGTCATCGCATATAATGTTAAACAGAAGAGGATCTGCTTTTGTTACTGATACAATGATTAAATGACTACTTATTGCAAAAGGATTACATGCTACAATGCGAAAAGAAACTCTCTCGCCTGATTTAGAAGCTATGATAATGGATAAAAGTGATTTTGTTAAAAAATACGAAAGTATGATGGAGGGTGGGATAGTTGATTATAAATGAGATAAAAATCGTCTGTGATGAATCGATAAAGATTCTTCTCAATCCAAAGAATCTAAAACGAACGCAACAAATCAATCATCATTCAAATCACGTTTTGATCAGACTGTTTCATCGGAAAATAATGAATCATATCAACCACTTAGTGAAGCAGAAAAACAAAAACTATTAACTGAATTTTCGCCTGAAAGAGCGTTAAATGAAAACGATATTTTATGAAAAACAATTGATGAACAATGAAACGATGTCTATCTGTTTCGTGAAAATGGTGAAGTGAGTAGATATATCATTTATGAATGAAAATTATTGAAGCAAGAAAATTGATTAATTTCACCACTGTATAATCCATGAGAGTTAGATCATTTATTTACCTCTCAGGAGCTAGTTGCATTGTCTGATCAGCTTTTGAATAATCCTGAGTCTTTTGGTTCAATTGAACAAATTAAATGAGCAGTTCGTTTTCTCAATGAATGAGTCAATAAGTTACCATGATCAGTAAAAGTATACAATAAAAAATTTGCGATGCGTGAGAACAATTGACGAAGAGAATATACAATACAAGTACAAAAAAGTAATTCTGATCAACGTATTATTATTTGAGCTGTAGTAACTGAATGACCACTTTTTGCATCAAATACATCGTTAATAAACAAAGAAATATTGAGTAATGAAAGAGCAAAAAAAGAAGCGTATTGTTTGAGTGATGCATACATAAAATCGTTATTTACGATGTACAAAAAAAACAATATCCCTGAGACAACTGCAAGAGAAATGGTAGAAAATAATCTTATGCAAGCAGTTCGTGGTGAATCGCTTTTTGGTCGTGATATGCAGACAACAATTGCAATGGAATCATGACAAAGTATAAAAATTAGCCCAGAAACCTATGATTTGTATAAATGAATTATGATAGGAAATAAAGAAAGTTTTTTCTGATCTGATATTATTATCCTATGACCAAATGGTCAATATTTGTTAAAACATTGAGCAAAGAAATCAGCGTTACCTGAATGAGAAAAGAATGCTCTTCAGATAAAAAATGAAATAACATGAGTAAGTCATGCTTTACGAGTTGAAAATGGCCAACTCGTCATCAAAAATACTAGTACAGATGATTTATTGCTTGGTTATGAAGGATATAAATGAAACACTATTAATGAACAAGCAGTACAGAAAAGAGTCCAAGAATATCTTGATGGGAAATATCAAATGGATCAAAATGTGAATGTAGTAGATATTCAGAAAACAGTAGACCAAAATTTTACCACTAAAAAAGCTCAGCTAGAAAAAGATATAAAAACTGAGCATGATCCCAAGAAAAAAGATGATTTGATTGATGCATTAAAGTCACTGGAATGAGCGTATGAACAATTTAAATGAATTATAAATGGTGAGGTGACTATGGATAATTACACAGGTGTTAGAATTATTGCAAAAATATTATGATTAAAGAATATCGAAACAGAAATATTGCCACTCACAAAAAAAATTATTACTAATGAACTCAAAGCGAGTGGAAAGGAAGTGATTACAGAAGCTGATATCAATAACTATATTAAAGAGCAAATAAATATAGATAGTGTTATAAATGAGATCTTTGATAATGACTTAGCAATGGAACAACAATACAGATGACCAGATGCTATAACTCAAATAAACCAATTGCTCGATATATTTCCAGTGAATGCATCAGATCTTCTGAGTGCTAAAGATGTTGCATTACTCAAGTCATACGCTATACAACATATACAAGCACTTAAAGAATGATTTAATTTGAGCGAACAAGAAGTGTTTGATCTCGTGCAAAAAAATATTCGTAAAGGAATTTTTCAAAATATCGCGGATAAATGATTACTTTCATGATCTGATCATTGAATATTACATATTATACAAGGAGATATGTTGACAGCATGGAACATATTAGACCAAATTACGTGAATCAATCCTGAAACTAAAGTAAAGTTAAAAGCGATGGTCTGACAGATGATTATTGATCATGATATAGGGTATAATATGAAAGTTGCAATGCTTGACCATAGTGATGTATCAGGAACGGACTTTAGTAGTATAATAAACGGAGTAAATAACTGAGATAAAGTTGCGATACAACAAGCCTTACAAAAACTCATTTCTTTAGCAGATTGTGCGTGAGTAACACATGTAGATAAGTTGCACGTATTGTTTCAAAAGAAAAATATGTTGCTGTTGCTATGAAAATTTGAATTTATAAAGGCTAATTTCCCTACTAACAGTGAAGTTTGACAAAAACTATTTCAAGAGGTTAAACAACAAATGATCGAAGAGATAGATTTTCTCGAAAATAATTGAGGTGTAGATAAAAATACAGCAAACTATTACCGTAATGCAATAAATAAAGGAATGGATACAATAGATCTAAAAGAATGAAAGAATCCAAATAGTTTTTGATTAAAATTCAACTTTTCTTCATATATATATACTACAGAGGGTTTTTTTGTAGGCCCTGACAACAAATCAGCTCAGATTAAAATGAGTGTCGATATAGCTATGTTCAACACTATTAGTAATTTGTACTGAAATGATGTTGCAATGAATAATCTGGATAAGATAATAGGGGATTATGGAAATATTACTCATTTTACTGTAGAGACTGAAAGCTGAATAGAAACAATAAAACCAAAAAATAAAGATACATTAAAGCAAGAGATGGAAAATGTTATAAACAATAGTCAATGAGGAGATAAAATAACTATTCATACTAAAGCTAAAGATGGATCAAATATAGATTTTAACCTCAATATAAATGGGGAAAGTGTTAATAATGATTTGTATGAAAGTTTACAAAATATAGAAAAAAAACACAAACAAATTAATCTTTCAATAAAAACGTTGCTGGAAAACTTAACATCTAATACGCAAGACAGTTCTGATCATATGATACGTGCGATTATCAAACAAGATTTGACGTTATGAACTCAAATCAATAATATAATGGAGGATAACGTTTTAACAAATGATGAGAAAAAACAAAAAATAAATGAAATACGAGGTAATAATGTGTCTTCTATATATGATCAAGATACACAATTAAGGAGAAATAAATCTAAACAGACTATAGAAGAACTATCAGATGTTAGCATTAGCAATGATATAATAAACCAAATAGAAAAGAGTAAAAGTAACCCAAAACAATTAAATAAAATACTCAATAAGTTAAACAATAAATCTACGATACTCCTTGATCAAATTAAAGCTACGTTAAAGTCAAGTGGTTCAATAAAAGAGAAATCCAAAACGATTCTTCATGTTATTGAACATATATGAATAATACATCATACGATACATACCGTTAAAAAAATGTATGGTAATACAAACACAATTGTTCAAAATATCAAAGCAAAAGATTGGTATGCATTGACTTGAACTATGATTGAACTAACAACCACATTATGACTTTGATTGAGTGTAGTAGTACCACATTTAAAACATGCATTGCATTGAGATTTGACATGACTGATTCCACCAAATTGAACATTGACTATTACTGTACATGCAATCGAACACGCTGCTAGCAAAATAAAAAATACATTATATTTATTACAATTACAACAACAATCACATATAACCTTAAATGAGCTTGAACAAGTTAATATTACAAATGACAACAACAATGCAATAATAGAAAATTATAAAGATACTGTTAAATTACTTACCAAAAGTGTAAAGCTAGAACAACATGAAAATATAATGATGGAATTTATCAATAAATTTGATATGAAACTTACTTCAGAAATATCTTTATATGATATATTTGAACATGTTATTGATCAAATGGATAAAAATCCTTCGAGGATTGATGAGTACAGAGCTCTAATACATAAACGATCTAAACAGATACAGCCAAAAAATATAGTACATAAACAAGTTTATAATAGTGTAAAAGAAATATTTAATTGAAATAATCTTCCTGATTACGATAAAAACAGTGTGGGAATAGACGATGCACATCGAAATGCTACATTACAAACGATCAATATACATTAATTTTATTATTTACTTTAATTACAATGGAAACAATTTACCCAAAAGAGATAACAAATCAGATTCAAAAAAAACAAGTGTTACGAGAAAATTATCTTACCATTTGAGAACAAATGAATTTTTTTCAAACAATTGATATAAATAATAAAACAAAAATTTATGAAAACCCTTCAGTAGTAAAATGACTTATGTATATCGCAGAATATTTAGAAGATAAATATGGGAAAGATCGAATAAACAAGATTAAAGTACTACAGGATATTAATCAAGTTAAAGGCTGGATAGTTCAAGAGTATCTTACTATGATAGAAGATAAAGAACAAAAAAATCAATTAACACCATCACAAAAGGAAGTTTTCGAAAAAGAAGTAAGTTCATATAAAAGTATACTTGAAAAGGTGAAAGAAGGTAATATGATAACAATGCCATCATTTGATGAAGCGTTTATGCCAGATCGATTGAAGCAAGCTAAAATTAAAAATCCTTGAATTCTAGAACACAATATACTAACACACACACTTAGCTTTATTTTTAAAAACAAAGAAATGGTATCTGCTCTTATGAACACAAATTGAATCAAAGATTTTTTAAAACAGTTTCAATGACCTGTAGCTCAAATTATACCTATTTTGGAAGCCTTAGGTAGTCAAGACAATACAGTACAAAAAATTGTTTTCGAACACTTAATACATATAAACCTTACTACAGAAAAGACTAATGAAATTATTAACGTAATTAATCAATGTAAACAAAACAATGATTATTACTTATTTATCGATCTAATCGAAACAGCGCTTATAGATAATCTCCCCAAAAATAGTCAAGAAAAAGTTTATCAAGAAATGATACATTCAAAAGATCTGTTACACAATACTCTAGAAAAAATGCATACAAAATGACCATTATGATTAAATATGCTTTCTTATCCAAATACAATGCTAAGACCACTTTGATACAACCAACTCGAAAACTTTTTGGATAAAAATGATATTTCATTATTGGAAGTATTAAAACAATAAACTCATTATTATTTATAAAAATTAATTACATATTAGAATTGTTGGAATACATTTTAAATATCTTTTTTCATAACCACAAAAGGAGAATTGTTTATTTTTCATGGCAAATGTTTAGTATGTTTCTCTTATATAAACGGTATGACCGTTTAATTTCGTTTAATACATAGCTAAAACAAATCATTTCCTCATTTTTTTGACAAATTGATACTTTCTCCTTATAGTTAAGTATTATTTTTTATTGTTTTTTTCTATAACAATGGCTGGATTAGATTTTCATAAGCATCTTTTGGATACTGATGATACTTGAAATAAAGTTGAATGAACCAAAGAAGAGAAAGTAAATGCTGTAAAAGAAGTGATTCAAGATACGAAAATGGATATTAAAACTCAATATGCAGAAGTTTTGCAATCATTGACTGCAACAGATCTTATGAATATCATTGAAAAAAAGTTTAAAACAGAGTCATGATTTAAATCACGAAGAGAAATTAATAAGAATGATTTTTGATATGCTATGATTGTACAATCATCAATGAAAATGTTATGATATGATCCAGGTCCTATTGATGCTGATTATTGAAAAAATACACGACAAGCAGTATGGGATTTTCAAGAAGAACAAAAAAAGAATCACCCAGATAAAATAATAAATGATAAACCAATAATGGTTGATGGATTGTGTTGACCACAAACATTTTCTATGATTGCAGAACAGTTGGCTGGTAAATGAGTGCAAGAAGAAGTAGTAAAAAAACCAGAAGTGCCAGTAACACCAACAGTAGAACCTAAAACAGAAGTAACACCAGCAGTAGAACCTAAGAAAGAAGTAACACCAGCAGTAGAACCTAAAACAGAAGTAAAACCAGCAGTAGAACCTAAAACAGAAGTAACACCAGTAGTAGAAACTAAAACAGAAGTAACACCAGCAGTAGAACCTAAAACAGAAGTAAAACCAGCAGTAGAACCTAAAACAGAAGTAACACCAGTAGTAGAAACTAAAACAGAAGTAACACCAGCAGTAGAACCTAAAACAGAAGTAAAACCAGCAGTAGAACCT
>CAZIUS010000044.1:8232-9455 GCA_964542385.1 uncultured Candidatus Peribacteria bacterium | reverse complement strand
GCTTACCAAACGAAATGGGGGGATGTTCTGAAAACATCTTCCTGAAGCATTTGATCATGCGCTGCTTGATGCACCATGTAGCGGTGAATGAACAAGATTTAAATCAGACAGCGCGTTGAGTTTTCGAAGAAAAGAAGAAATCAATAAGATCACGGGGACGCAATTCCAACTCCTCATCTCTGCGGTGAAAACGGTAAAAGCATGAGGCAGCATCATTTATTCGACGTGTACATTGAATCAATACGAAAACGAAGAAATTTTGAATCGTATCCTTGAATTTTTTCCTGATACACTCGCAATAGAACCAGTTCATTTCACCAACTTAAGTGCAGGATTATCAACGCCAGAAGTGCCTTGTGCATTTGATCCAAATGATGTCGCTCGTTGTCGGCCACATCGTCAAGGGACTGGTGGTTTT
This sequence comes from uncultured Candidatus Peribacteria bacterium, assembly GCA_964542385.1. Classification (GTDB taxonomy): domain Bacteria; phylum Patescibacteriota; class Gracilibacteria; order Absconditabacterales; family Absconditicoccaceae; genus CAYLWY01. The sequence continues at coordinate 9,037 of CAZIUS010000044.1, read as the reverse complement.
TTCGTCAGTAAAATCCGTAAAATTGCTTCTACACATACTGCGAAAAATGCGCGACAAGACTCCAAACTCGCACCAAAAAATCCGTTTTCACTCGACATGAGTAAATCGTTGTTTAAAAAAGTAGGTCAGTTTTTGGATGAGACGTTTGGTATCAAACTCAACGAGAATCAGCATCTTTTGGCTGCAAGTAAAGAACAAATCTACTTATGTAGTCCAGATTTACTGAAGCTTCAATGAATGCTTCATTTTGAAAAAGTATGAATCCCAATCTTAAAAATCGATGGCGTACAGTACAGACCAACGCATTATCTCGGCAATATTCTTGGACATCTCGCTACCAAAAATGTCATCACTTTAGATGACACCATGATGCAACAATACAGCCAAAATGAAGAATTTATCGACCCATCACTCCCTGAACGAACAAAATGAGCAGCACCGTATTATATAGTCAAACGAAAAGACTATGGCATGTCAGTAACAAAACGCGTTCCAGAGGGATGGAAAAATAAGTGGGGGAAGTAATTTTACTAACACTCAAGTAAAATGATGTTTTCAGTTTATCCCAAATCACGATCATTTCTAAAAAAAATTATTGTTCAGCATCGGAAACGATGCGCAGTATTTTTCGTTACCATTATCATCCAATCATTTTTTAATCTTCTTCTTCCCTATATTGCAAAAATTGAAACAGATCAACTTATTGGACAATCAGAAACCTTATATTTTTTAACATCAAGTCCGTATGGCATATTTCTTATTATTGTAGCAGTATGATTTATTATCGAAACTGCAGAAAAAGTTA
>CAZIUS010000044.1:7761-8222 GCA_964542385.1 uncultured Candidatus Peribacteria bacterium | reverse complement strand
ACTGCAAAAATCTTACGAGCAAATTTTTGAAAGCAACTACTTTCTTGCTCTCTATAACAGACTAAAATATATAGAACTTGGTGTTTATTCAAATAAAAAAAATCAAGATCTTTTTTCAAGAATTCTTTGAGAAGACCGTATTTTAAACGATCTTTTTGAACAAATATGAGATTATCTGAGTCTCATACTTTTTGTTGTTTGATCTTTTAGTCTTTTGCATTGACTAGATCGGAAAATAACTGTCTGACTTATGTTTTGAGGGTTGAGTTATTACTTACTCTATTTACGAGAAAGAAAAATGGATGTTCGAAAGAGATTTGACTCGCGGGAACTTGAAAGATCAATGAGAAGTACTAAATGGATGGCTGAAACTGAATATCATAAACTCGTAGCAATTGGTGCTAGCGGACTCGTTTTGGATACAATTCATGAATATAATACAAAACACAGAACAATTTCAC
>CAZIUS010000044.1:7195-7751 GCA_964542385.1 uncultured Candidatus Peribacteria bacterium | reverse complement strand
AAGAGAACTTATCTGATGAATTAGAACAACAATAGATAATGTTATTAATTATTGAATCAAAATCATTATTGCTCGATCTATTTTTCAAGCGACAGCTTCTGTGTGATACATGACTATGACTATTGCTCTTCTTCAAAAACTCTCAGGATTTATTGAAAATCTCGTCAATAGTAAAAGACGTTATGAACAAACAAAAGAAAAAATGGCAATGCTAGAACTTTACTTGGATGCTACTGATAATAAAGCGAGCACAAAACAATTTGATAATATAGTTTTTAATGACATTCAGATCAATAATCTTTGTTTTAGTTATCCAAACTTTACTGAATATGAACTCAAGTACTTTGATATTATGTTGCAAAAGCTGAATATGAATAAACAAAATGCAGAATATCAACTTGATAAAATACATGCCATTCAAGAAGCTAAAAAAAATGCTGAAATAGTACCACCACAGGTATTGAACGATATTACATTAAACTTCACAAAATGAACAATATATGGGATTGTTGGAAAAAATTGAGCTTGAAAAACAACGCTTATACATATTATCATG
>CAZIUS010000044.1:0-7178 GCA_964542385.1 uncultured Candidatus Peribacteria bacterium | reverse complement strand
TTAAATCATATACATGATCAATACTATGGGGGAATTATGACCACAAAAATTGTCTGTTCGATCATTTTGAAAAATCTATAGCAGTGATAGAACAAGAACCTTTTCTCCTTCGATGATTTACTTTGAGACAAAATCTTTTAGTATGAGTTGAAAAACAATACAGTGATAAAGAACTCTACGAACTATTAGATTTATTTTGACTCTGATCAATTATCCGTTGATTTAGAAAGTGACTAGATACAATCTATACGTATGATTGCAATTTTTCTTGATGACAAAATCAATTACTTTCACTGTTGCGTGTCTATCTTCAAGATAAACCTGTAATAATACTCGATGAATGAACCAATCAACTTGATGCTGAAAATGAATCTAAAATAATGAATTTCTTACTAAAAAACAAAAAAGACAAAATCATTATTATGGTTTCACATAGAATGACTACGCTCCAAAAAGCAGATTATTTGTATTGCTTAGAAGATTGAAGCATTACTGATCAATGAACACCAAGTGCTTTGAGAAAAAAGGACTCTTTTGGTTATTTTGTTTTTGATTATTATTTTTGGTATTCGTATTTTGAGTCCGAGAAAGGCATGAGTTGTTACCTTTTTGGGTAAAATTTCTAGAGTAATTAGAGAATGATTTAATATTATTATTCCTTTTTTGGAATCGGTTCATTATCAATCACTTGCGTTGATGAATTTGAATGTAACCGTCGACGGTATTACAAGTGATAATGTGAGTACTGCGGTGAATATCAATGTTGTCTACAGAGTAAAAGAAGATGACCAGTCTATAATCGATTCAATCTTCAAAAATAGTAATGTCGTACAAACGATCAAAGCACTTGTAGAAGAACAACTCAGAGCAAAAGTCTTCGAATTTGAACACGAAGAAATTTTCGGTAAGAGAAATGAAATCGGTGACGAAATTAGAGAAGCTCTTGAAATTAAATTAGCTGAGTTTGGTATGATTCTCGACTCTGTCCAAGTTGTCGACATCGTACTCGATACAAATGTGATTAGCGCTATGAATCAAGTTGTTTCAGCACAAAAATACAAAACAGCTGCAATCACGGAAGCAGAATGAAAGAAGCAAGGTGAAATCCTCAAAGCACAGTGAGACAAAGAAGTTAAAAAATTGATGGGTGAAGGTATGGCAGAACAACGTAAAGCTATTGCAGAATGATTCCAAGAATCAATTGAAAAAATTAGAGCGGTAGATAAAAGTCTTTCTGGTGAAAAAATTCTTGAATTCCTCCTCAACTCAAGCCGTATCGAAACTCTTGAAAAAATTGGTACTGAAAACGCAAAAGTAATCTACATCAATGAAAATCTAGAAGGGAGAGCTGCAAGTTTGATTCAGGGTGAGTAGGTTTTAATTTATTAACTTCCATGAAAAATAACGAATATTCAGTTATAAAAACAAGTTATGAGTTTCTTTTGAAACATCGAAAAAACCTTGCTTTTTTCTGATTAATAACCATGTGAATTCCATGAATAATACTTGGTTTTCATCCAAATATACTTCCAGATCTAACTAATATGTGACTTGGAGAAAAAATTCTGACCCTAATTGGAAATGAAGATCCAACTTTTATGCATCGAATATACGATGTCTTTTATGTTTGGTCAACCATTTGAACGATTATATTGGGAGAGTTAGTAACATTGTATTTATTTCAATATCATAAAAAAGAATCTCTTGAGCTTTCTGGTATTATGAAATGATATTTCTATAAAATTCCAAAACTCATTTTCACAAAATTTTTATTTTGACTCAGTATTCTAGCGCGATCATTACTGCTTATTATTCCAGGAATATTTTATAGCATTTTATGGTTATTTACTACACAAGTGGTACTCTACTACGATATTTTTGGATTAAAAGCAATGAAAAAAAGTAAAACTCTAGTTCAATGAAGACGATGGGAAACATTTGGAAGAAATGTAGGATATACGATTATAGTAGCATGACTTTTTATAGTACCCATGACTCTATTTGTAGTATGATACATTGGATTATATAATTATCCTATTGTTCGACCTATAATTGACACAATATTCAACCTTATTCAAATTCCTATCCTTATCTTTTCTGCTGTTTTGATGGGTCATTTCTTTCTGATTCGAGACAAAACAAGCCATCAAAATGAATTGTCTATAAACGAATCATCAGCTGCAATTGAGAAATAGACACTTTTTTGTCACAAAATCGTTGCTCTTTCGTATACTATTATGTAGAATCTATTTTCTTATATAGTATGCAATCTCAAGAACAACAATTATTGATGGAATTGCGTAATTTAACCCTTTCTCATCAAGAAAAACGTCTTATACGACAACGTATTCAAACCAAGCAACAGAAATCATTGAACATTCAAAAAGTATTTCGTGCTTTAAAATATACCGGCTATGCTTCAGTCGGCATTTTTGGTTTATTTGTACTTGCAAGTAGTTTTCTTCCACAACAACAACGAATCAGTGACTCTACAAATCCTTTGATTACTCTGCTTACACCTTGATCACAAACCGTAAAAGCTGACACATTATGACGCCTGGTGACAATACAATGAGTAGTCAATATTTCTGACAATGGAAACATATTACCAAATACTGAAATTCGCGCGTGACAAACAGTCGTGCTCGAACCAGGAGCACAACTCGTGGTACAGCTTATGGGTGCTACCTTTGCAACTATAAGTGGACCAGCAACATTTGTCCTAGAAAAATTACCAGAAACCAATCAAACAGTATTACATATGCTTGAATGATCGTTAATTGAAGTAACCACTAAAGTAGCTTCACTGCAAGATGAAACTGAAAAAATAGTTTTAAATACATCAGAAAGCGCAATCGACATTACCCAACAACAAGCTGTTATTATTAAAACAAAACATGTGCAAGTCACGACAAATCCAAAAGAATCTGCTACCTTTGTTATCAATCAAAATGAACAATCAGCAGATGTTTTGGCGACAGCATGAAATGTTATCGTAAAACAACTTCTCGCAACAAATACTACCAATGAACTTATTGTTCAAGCATGAAACAACGCACATATTGACGATACGTGAATTGCAATAAAATTACCAGAATCTGAAACAGAACTAGAACAACTTGCAGCAGTCAGTAAAACACTGCAAATTCGTTATCAAAAATGATCTGAAGTTGAAAATGAATCAATTGGTAATAACGAACCATCAATCTTAGCATACTTAGATGATCCTGAATCTGTTCCTCTTCGTGTAGAAGCAGTATGAGAAGATATCTTAGAAGAATTAAATATGAAAACAAAAACTGCTGAAACTAAGCGTATTATTCCAAACGATCTCCGTATAGCACTTGAAAACAATATCAATGACTTTGAAACAATGTATTCTGAATCATTAAACAAACAAATTGCTGAAACCTATACACTTTTGTGACTTGGTATACCAACAATAAATGACGTACAATGAGCAATCACACAACTCATTGCTACGTTGAAAAACACCTATAGTGTACCACCTTCATTAATCACCTTATTAAACAACAAAATTGCATTAATCACGTGAAGTCAAACACTCAATAATGAACATGAAGTAGCTACAGCAGTTGCTGTTACTGATTCTTGAGTGGTAGCTGATGATGAAATTCAAACAGTTATTGCTGAGCCTACTACTCCTACCTGATCAACTGAAATACTACCTGAAGATTTTTAATCTTGAATGTCTCCAATAAACTCGTACACTAAAGCTAAATTTTAGTATTTTTTCGTTATGTCTTTATATTTACAATATCGTCCAAAGTCATTTACAGATATGGTCGGTCAACGTCATGTTATGGATATTTTGATTGCGCAAGCCAAGCAAAATCAACTTGGACATGGTTATGTATTATATTGACCGAGAGGAATTGGAAAAACAAGTACCGCAAGAATCTTAGCAAAAATTGCAAACTGTACGACATTTACTGCTGATTGACAACCAGATCTACTCAACGACCCTGCTGCAAAATTAATTGATTCAAATTCTACAATCGATTTTGTGGAAATTGATGCAGCTTCACACACGTGAGTCGATAATATTCGTGATGAAATAATTGATAAAGTTGCCTATCCTCCTGCTCATTTGAAAAAAAAGGTTTATGTAATAGACGAAGTACATATGCTCAGTAAAGGTGCATTCAATGCACTTTTAAAAATAATGGAAGAACCACCTGAGTACATTATGTTTATTCTTGCAACAACAGAAATTCATAAAGTACCTGAGACAATTTTATCACGTTGTCAGGTATTTAATTTTAAACAACTCAGTATTGATGAAATTGCGTGAAGACTAGACTATATTGCAACAAATGAAAAAATGGAAGTCGAAAGTGCTGCATTACGTTTGATTGCAAAACTCTCGTGATGAGCGATGCGTGACGCTATCAAATATCTCGAGCAAATTAGTATTTTGTGACCAGTTACCGAAGACAATGTTGCCAAATTTCTTGGTGTGGTCAATGATCGTTTGTTGAACGATTGAATCGAGCTCTTACGTAACAATGATATAAACGCATGGATCGTCTTTTTGGATTCTTTGGTACAACAAGGTGTGGATTTACAAAACTTTGCAAAAGAACTGCTCGTGCGACTTGATGAACACTTTTTGGAAAATCCTTCGTTGTATAGTTCTTTTGCTGGGATGATTGAAGAAATTATTGCAAATGCAAAATGGTATCCTCATCCATTATTGATACGAAAAGCAACATCACGAAAATGGTTTGGTGAAACACCGAGTGCAATAACAGCACCACCAAAACCTGCTGCAAAACAAGAACCTGTAGCAGCCACTACTCCGTCGACTCCAGCAGTTTGAACACTACAAGAACCATTACAAACCGTAATACAACCACCACAAGAACCTATTCCGACTGAAACACCAATTGTCGAGAACACTATCACTACTGCTACTCCAGAACAAATTATAGAAGCGCTTGTAGCAGGATCAAGTAATCCGTTTGCAAAATCAATTCTCAAACAAAGCGTCATTATTCAAGAAGTGACCGAAGAAACAGTCTGAGCAATCGTCATTAACGAACAATCCTATCATACTATCAGCAAAGCAGAACTTTCTCATGAACTTGAAAAAATACTCCAAAAAGCTTTTGGATTTTCAGGTCACATCAAACGAGCCTATATGAGTAAAGAAGAACGATTACTAAAAAGTATATAAAATATAAAAAAATATTTTTGTCAACAAATCTCTTGCAATAAGAGACAATTTTTGTATATTGAAACGTTCATTAACAGCTAAATCGAGAGTAGTTTTCTACTCTTTACGATATACCCGTCCTGACTTCGCGTTTTGTGTTTAACCAAAACTGTTTTTTTGTAAAAAAGGGAATTTTACAACAAAACACAAAACAACAAGCAGGACGGGAAAATAAATTCCTTTTTTTTTAAACAAACGTCCCATAAGGGACAAAAAACAGTTTTTTTATGCGTATAAAATCATTTTTTCAAACCACTCGTGTCGCCGTAGTGATGCTCCTTATGATTCTGGGAATCGTCGGTCGAGCAACGGGACAAGGTGGGTGTCAAGGATGCCCGCAAATGATAATCTACATCCAAAGCACTAATGCTGCGTCTTGCGGTGAGTGCGATGGATCAATCGACCTGTGCGTCGTTGGGCAAGGACCATACAGCTACCAGTGGACCGGACCGGATGAGTTTTCTTCAGAAGAAGAAGATCTGGACGAACTCTGTCCAGGATGGTACACAGTAATCGTTACTGATACAGTATTTACCACTATTGATACAGTTTTAATTACAAAAACAATTAGTACCTATGTGTACGAGGATTGTTTTTGTACCCTTGGTGGTGTAATTTCTAGCACTCCACTAAACTGTACAAGCAATGGTACGGCAACCATTTTTGCTACAGGTGGTACAGAGCCTTACTTCTATCAATGGAGTACTGGCGAATCTACTGAAAGCATTACGGTGAGTCAACCTGGTATGTATCAGGTAACGATTACCGACAGTGGCGATTTGTACTGTGAATCTGTGCATCAAGTGTTTTTTAACACTCCTGGTGCTCAGGTTGTTCTTGGAATTCAATCTCCAGAAATCTGTCTGGGAAAGAGTGCCTATTTAAAAACATGGGTAACAGGCAAAGCGCCTTTTACCTATTTGTGGAGCAATGGTTTCACTGGTAGTGAACAAACCGTATCACCGTCGCAGACGACTGTTTACTCAGTGACTGTTACCGATCGTGATGGATGTACTTCAGTTGCAAATGGATTGGTTCAAGTTTTTGCATTGCCTAATGTAACCATTACTGGTCCTTTAGAGTTGTGTGCTGGTCAAACAGCAACACTGACTGCCTCAGGTGGTAGTAATGGATCTACGTATGTGTGGAACAATGGAAAAAATGGACCGATAAATATGGTCAATCCAGGAACAACAACCACGTATACTGTTACCGTTACAAACCTCAATGGATGTACTGCTAAAGATGACCATACAATCATTGTGAATACACCAAAAGATACTCTTATCTTTGGTCAACCTCAATTTTTATGTGGTGATAGCACACAGTATTTTGTAGGATATGATACAGTAGTAAATGAAAACTGTCTTAGACAGATATTCATTTACGATGTCTTTATTCAACAAACAACTGATTTTATCGTTTGGAATCCATCTGAGACCATTTGTGGAGATAGTGCAAGAACTTATGTACATTTAGATTCTTTGAAAAAAGGAGATAACTGTACGAGAGTTTTCTATCAACATAAGGTAAATGTTATTCAATTCCAGGATAGTATTGTCTGGGGAGAACCTAATTTTATCTGTGGCAGTATCAGTAAAATAGATACACTCAAAAGAGAAATTATTGATCCTATGACTTGTAAAAGAATATTGTATTGGCGATTACAAACAATAACTCAGTACCAAGATAGTATTGTCTGGGGACCAGCTGAAACTCTTTGTGGCAGTATAAGTAAAATTGATACCATCAAAGGTGTTACAGTAATTGATACTTTATCATGTACACGGAAATTATATTGGCATTTGCAAACAATAATTCCTTTCCAGGATAGTATTGTTTGGGAACCAAAAGAAATTATCTGTGGTGACACATCTGCAATTTTTATTGAATCAACTTGTTTCCCAATAAGTGATTGCAAGCGGATTGTATTTAAAAA
>CAZIUS010000043.1:0-9520 GCA_964542385.1 uncultured Candidatus Peribacteria bacterium | reverse complement strand
AATCGATCTGGTAAAACTCACAGCTGTGTCTATCTGCACGTGGATCTTCATCACGGAAACACGGAGCGATTTGGAAATATTTGTCTAGTCCACCGATCATGAGGAGTTGCTTATATTGTTGTGGTGCTTGTGGTAATGCATAAAACTGTCCTGGATTGACACGTGATGGAATCAGGTAATCTCTCGCTCATTCAGGACTAGAAACAGTAAAAAGAGGAGTTTGCACTTCGACAAATCCACTTTCTGTAAACCAATTTCTCGTAAATTGATTCATGCGTGCTCTGTACAACACATTGTCCAATACCGGACGTCTTCTCAGGTCCAGATATCTATGTTTCATTCTGAGTTCTTCACTCGTCTTTGGATCATCGACAATCGAGAACGGCAGTTCTTTCGCCTTACCGAGAACTTCTAGCGTTTCGAGACTAACTTCTATTGCTCCAGTATCCATTTTGCTATTTTCTTGTCATGCAGGTCTTGCGATAACGTTCCCGATAATTTTGATACAATCTTCATAATGTAACGAAGCGACCGTTTCTGCAGTAGTCGAAATCTGTGTCACGCCATATCTGTCTCTGAGCGTTACAAAACCAAATCCTCCCATGTTTCTCAGGTCATTGACCCAACCAGAAAGGGTTACTGTCTTTCAAATATCAGTGTCGCGGAGTTGTCCACAAGTGTGCGTACGATGCATTTATAACAAAAAAACTAAAACAATAGGTAATATAGTATTCTATACTTTATTTTCAAGGATTAAAACTTGCATTTGAACATTTTTTTTGTATTATACATGGAATTACCAATATGTCTACAAAGATTGTTTATTATGTATTAATAAAATACGGATGAGCGACAGAAAAAACACGATGAGAACGGTAAATAATTATGAAACTTCAATCCAGAAGTCGCAATTTTCAAATTGACTTGAAACAAGAATTTCAAACTGGCTTACTAATCTTCTTGCATGAGAAAACAATAATGCATTTTGATTTGAAAAGGGAATTATTCAAAATCTCTCTCAGAATGATTCTGATGAAACAAATTATTGAAAATCAATACTTGTTGAACAATGTAGTACACTCTTAACGAGAGATGAAATTGCATACTATACAAATAACCAAACACGATCTGTAAATAACTTTATAAAAAGTATAAAAAATAAAATCGATGAAAAATCGCTTTACGATGATTTGGAAGAAAATAAAGAATTTAAAGCGTATACGACGACCTTATTACTTGCACAAAAAATGTGTGGAGAGTTTGGGATTCAAAACAATACCCATGAAAAAATTGAAATTGTAGAATCATATCTGAAGTGATCCAAGCCAGAATCAATTCCTGAATCTTCATGGATACAATGTGACCAAACATTTTTTGATAGCGTCCAAAAACAAAAAAAAGCAAAAAATCCAATTACGTTTATCGACCTCACACACAAAGAAACATTGCGAGAAGAGCAAATACATGTGAAAATGTGGTTGTATACGCTTTTGACGAGAAAAGATAAAAAATGAGACAGTTATTTTTTCGACATGCAAAACAATGATATTAATACGTTTACTGTAAAAGAAGAATGATTTAGATTATTTGAACGTGTTTTCAACGCATGATGTCAACTTCATCGTGCATTAATCAATGATCCAGAAGAACAATGACAAATATATATCATCAATTCAATGAATGATATTCAGCGTATTCTCACGTGAATGTATAAACAACCATGAAATGCAGCTTTATCAGTAATTGAACGTCACAATCTGGAATGATTTATTGACGTCACAGAATGTTTGTTTCATATTTGATCGCATAGACTCCGTGGAAAATCTGGTAAAAAAGATGACGATCAATTTGTACAATTAGTAGAAAAAGCGCGAAATTTTTCCGCTACCAACACATGGTCAAACCTGTTTAATCTCGAACCATTTTGGGAAGAAGTTATTGAAGATTTTAGTAAACAAATAGATGGATTTTGATTAATGATTGATGAAAAAACAAATACATTATTAAATGAGGAAGAATTCATCAAAAGAAACGATTTGACGACGTTTAAACGATCAATGCACACAAAAGACGTGCATTGAAATAAATATCTATTGTCATGAAGATGTAAAACATTAGCAAGCATAGTTAATAAAATGTTAAATTCATCGAGATATACTCATATCGATGCGTTCAATGATATTCTATGATCACGTATTGAACTTATAAAAAAAGCACCTAATCAAGATAAAATTGAAGCATTGTGATGATTATCAAAAGAATTTATGACAAAAAAAAATACCCTACCGTGATTACAATATTGTAGTTTAAAAGAAGATTTTGTTGTTTTAAAAAACAAAGCTCTAGAAGAGGGATGGGATTATAATAAGATAAAAATTACTAAAATAGAAAATCAAAAAACGGGTAATGGGTATAGTCAAATTAAATTTGTGTTTAAATGACATGAAACACAACTCAGTGAAACAGGAAACAATACTAAAGGAAATAAAGATGACAGTAATTATTGATACAAAAAAATGATGTGGCTGTTGTGGAGAATTAAAGAAATAATCCCTATAAGTCAAATAAATATTGATTCTATGCGTAGATGGATGCGCAATATAATCATTGAAAAAAGATATACAAACATATGTAACGAAGTAAAAAAATCATCAGACAAAAAAACAGTTATTGACAGTAATCTTATATATGATTGTTGTACTATACAGTTAGTACATGAGATTCTTCTTGAAGAAATAGACTCTGCGTGATGAATAGTTTCATGAACGATTTTATATCAATTAGCAAAAAGAGTTCTTCCATTAACAAAATGAATAAGTGATGAGTATTTTAGCGTTTTTGAAAAACAGTACAGATGATCTGATTGATCATTTTCATTAACAATACAACAACTCAGAGAAGACAACACGCCCGTTTGAAAGGAAATTCAATTGTTTTTAACCAATATAGCGAATGCTACTGAATTATATACTGCATTACAAGTTATAAAAAACGATACCAACTCAAAACGCGTAAAAACGTTATCGTTGCTTGAAGAATGATGAGAAAATCATCAAGAAACAAATGAACATATTGATACATTAACCCAACATTGGCTTCTTACCCAAAAAAAAATTATCAAAAATGAAATCATCTGATTTTATAAATCAATTGGGTGATGAAATTATACAGCAAAAGTAAAACTATTACTTGAAGAAATCGAACAATGAAAAAACAGTGAAAATCTTGCAAAATGGATTTTCTGGGATGCGTTATTAGACAAAAAAAATGCAGAAGTAAATCACACTATTCGAGCACGTTGAAAAAAACTTTTTCAAATTATTTGACATGGCGTCATTAATAAATTAAATGGCATATTAAATGAATCTGGCACATTCATTACTATGTATCCTACACTCAATTTATTACTTGATAAGTATAAAGGAATTGTCCTTTTTGAACAGGAAAATGATCATTTCTCATCGTATCGTACCTGAAAAAACGATTTTTTCAACAATAATGATACTCCCTATGCACACTATTATCAAGAAATATATAAATCAGTTACCCAACAATGATATTATGAACAATATGTAAAACTAATTAATACCTATCTAAGTTTAATGATCGAAAATCAAATTGCGCAAACTGCAGAACGAGCTGAAAAATGAGTTAACTGAGAATTACTAGTAAAAAGAATGAATCCAGCTAAAATTGCACGAATTCAAAAGACATATGGCAATATTTATTGAGAATAATTATACCGTTACCATAAAAGATCTTGTAAGTATCGATTTTTTGCAAAAATAGATTTTTTTTGTATACTTGAGTATCTTTGTTTCTTCGATACGTATGACTCAAATTATTTCAAGTTCACAAATCACTACATTACCAATCAAATACGATGCATTAGCGCATCTATCAATTACTGAAGCTGCAGAAAGTGAGTGTATTATTTTCAACGAAGACGATAAAACACTTTCATTACTCACTACCAACAATATTCCAGATAAATTTCACGCCATAGTAGATCGTTTTCATGAACAATGATACAAAGTAAATGCATTTTTTACCGATAGTATATGATTTCAAAAAGCATTACAGTGGTATGATCAACGAGAAATTGAAAAAGAACGTTTATTTCAAATACAACAACAAAAAATTCATGCAGAAGGGCAGTGAGCTATTCAACTTTTACAAGAAATTTATGAAAAAAGACAAACATTTAATGAATGATGATTTCTTCAAGAAATTCTCAGATTAGCATTCCAAGCATGAGCGTCAGATGTTCATTTTCAAACTGAAGAATATGGTGTCTATATGCGTATCAGAAAAGATGGTATTCTTCAACCAATTTTCAGTTTTACCCATGAGGAGTTTAATAAATATGTCATGAAATTGAAGTTTATGGCATGAGTAAAAATGAACGTAGGAAACCATAGTCAAGATGGTAGATTTCAGACAACGGTTAACAAAGATGGAAAAGAAAACCATAATGATATCAGAGCATCATTTCTTCCTAGTTTGAGAGGAGATAGTATTGTACTCAGATTCTTAGATGCAACATCAGGTGTCTCATCACTGGCATGACTTGGTATGGCGCCACGACATTGTTTGACAATGGATGATCAACTCACCAAACATCATGGACTTATTTTGATCACGTGACCAACAGGATCATGAAAAACAACTACAGTATATACCTTATTACACCAACTCAATCAAGCAGACAGAAAAATTATCACGTTGGAAGATCCAGTAGAATATGAAATTTGATGAATTACCCAATCACAAATCAATGAAGATGCATGATATACATTTGAAGAATGACTCAAATGAATACTCAGACACGATCCAGATATCATTGTGGTCGGGGAAATTAGAACGCTTGAAAGTGCACAACTTGCTATCAATGCAGCTATTACTGGACATCTTGTGATTTCAACAGTGCATACCAATAATGCTGTAGAAGCAATTAGTAGACTATTAAATATGGGTATTCCACCCTTTATGCTTACTGCATCATTAAATTGTATCATTTGACAAAGACTTCTTAGAAAAGCAGTAAATCCAGTCAAAATAGATACTCCTGAAATGCTTGCGCCTTACGTTATAGGTCTAGAATCACGTTTCAAAAAAGTGCTCCCTAATGAATCATTTCCAAAAAGTGATCGTATTTATGAAATGAATACGACATTGTGATGACCTAGAGCTGCTTATGCATGAAGAATTGGTGCATTCGAGTGTGTGGTCATGAATCCTACTTTAAAACAAGCAGTGCTTGATGGGAAAACAAGTATAGAACTTCAAAAAATCGTAGATGAATTCTGATTTCTCAGTATGAAAGATGACGCACGAATTAAAATGCTCAAGCAAGAAACAACCATTGAAGAAATCGAAAGAGTAGTGTAGTGAGTATACATTAATAATTAACTATGAAAAGTTATTAATTTAGTTCACCCATAGTTTTTTGCCTTGATGTTTTTTCTTTGCAAAGGAAAATAGTACTTTAAAATATAAAATTTTTCTTTTTTACTTTTTGCCTTGATGCTATAAGTAACAAAAAAATCAAGTGACTTCGCAGTCTTACGTTTTCCTTGTTACTTAAGTTTATTTGACGAACGTGACTCCCTCCCAGAGGGACCCGGTCGTCACGTGACGAATTGTTAGATTTAAACGTTCACTGTACTGTTTCAGACAATGCTCGTGACGGTTGAACACTTTGAAAACAATTAAAACAAAACCACGATAAGTAACTTTTTTGTTTGCAAAGTTATTTAATTTTACTATACTGTAAAAGCATTTTTATTTTTTACTAATCAGATGACATTACCAATTCTTCCTGAAAACATTATTCTTATTACAAAGTACGATAACATCACATCAGCACTCGAAGCGGATCTTGAAGAAATCACAAGAAACCAATTATTGAAGTATCAAGACACATATCTAAAACCATTTCTTAAAAAAACTGATGCAGTAATCAAAGTAACCTGTACTTTTTCAAAAAATAAGCAAGAAAAATATGAATGAAAATATCTTTTTAAAATGGACGGCGATGAATATACACGAAATAATAACGTTCCTTTTAAAGAACCGTTTGATGTAGTTAATCATGCATTCAAACATCTAAAAGAATATCTTGCAAACAAATAATAGATTCGTAGTATCCACCAATACGATTTTGTATTCTTCATTTTAAATTTTTCATCAACTATGGCAACTACACATCTCACCAAAGAGTGATTACTCAAACTTCAAGAAGAAGTTCAACTTCTCAAACATACAAAACTTCCTGCTGTTTTATGAAGATTAAAAGAAGCTATTGCTCAGTGAGATATCTCTGAAAATGCTGAATACGATACAGCAATGGGTGAAAAAGAACTTATAGAATCAAGAATCAATGAAATTAACGATATTTTACAAGATGTAGAAGTAATCGAATATACCGATACTCAAGAAATTAGATATTGAAGTACTGTTACTTTAGAAGATGATAAATGAGCAGTTACTACTCGAAAACTTGTGGGATCTGGAGAAGTTGACGTATTAGCATGAACGCTCTCATTCGAATCACCTTTATGACATTCATTGAGAGGAAAAAAAGCTGGTGACGTAATACAAGTTAGAGCACCACAAAGAAAATATAATGCAACCATTACTGAAGTGAAATAAATGTATATTAAAACATAAAACAGAATCTTGTCTATAAGAAATTCAAATTAACCATTGAAACACCATTAAAAATGTCTAGACATGTCTAATGGTGTTTTTTTAAATACTCCATCGTTTTTAATTTTTTATATATACACTATGAATAAAGCAGTTGTTTGAGTAGCACTTAGTGTTGCAGTACTTTGATTAGTTGGATGTGGTAGTAAAAAAACTGATACTCCTACAAACCCAGTAGTCAATAACCCAGTAGAAGAAGTAGTTACCGACGGTGTAGCAAAAATTGGTGATACATTAAAAGTTGATTATGTTTGAACACTTGAAGATGGCACTATGTTTGATACATCTATTGTTGCAAAAGCACAAGAAGGAAAAATTTTTGATGAAAGCAGACCTTACGAACCACTTACTGTTAATCTTGGAAAAAATGAAGTTATTCCAGGTTTTGAAAAAGCGCTTGAAGGTATGAAAAAATGAGAAACAAAAAAAATCACGTTGACTGCTGATGAAGCGTATGGACAACCTAGACCAGAGTTAACTCAAAAAGTACCAGCAGATACTTTTTCAGGATCAGACATTAAACCAGAAATTGGTAAAACATACAACTTCTGAATTGCACAAGGAACAGTAAAAGAAATGAATGATACAGAGATTACTATTGATTTCAATCATCCATTAGCTGGTAAAGCATTAACGTTTGAACTTACCGTTATTGATATCGTTGCATGATGAGCAGCTATGGCAGCACCTGTTGCTGATGTAGCTCTACCAGAACTACCACCTACTGTTGATCCAGCTGCTGAAGAAGCTGCTATGCCTGAAGCAGAAGCAGAAGCACAACCAACAGAAGAAGCAGTTATGCCACAATAATTATTATAACAGTAAAAATATTTTTTTGTTTGTTAGGAGCTGTTATGATTACAAAAATGCTTGGATGAATTCTTTTGTATAGTCTTATTGTCTATGCAACATTGATATGGTGACCATGAATAGACTTCTATCCAATGCGTGTTTCTCCAGCTGAAGCAACAAACAATATTTTTGTGTTTCTTATTCTAGGTTTTTCATTACGAATTGCTTACGATATAATCAGATATTTTTTGAAAATTGCAACAATTCCTATAAATCGATTTACTCTCTGATGATTACATATTATTCTAAATATTGCAGTTCTGTATCTTATTCCGTTTATTGTGTGATTTCTCTATCCCAGTATCACTATTACAATGTGAACAATTGTTGAAGTAGCATTATTTAGTTTATGATTTTGAATCATTCGTAGTTTTATCAAGTAACTTATCACATGAAAATTGTCTATTTATTGATTTGAATAATTTGTTTAATTGCTATTGCAATACTGTTTTTTCAGTTGATTGTAAGCAGTTCAATGAGTGTCCCATTTTTTGACAAATTTATTGAAATTAAATTATTTGCAGTTTATCTCATATTATTATGATTAATAGCTTGAAGTACTTTAACACTTGGTATTTCATGATTTTTAAATTCTTCTTCGAAAATAGATGACGACTTTGACTTATAGTCTTACTAGACAACAAGCAGCTGACTACTTATGAGTTTCTACAAGAACCATTGATAGATATGTTGTAAAAGGTGAACTCCGTTACAAAAAAATTGCTAATAAAGTTGTTTTAGCTCAAGAGGATATCGAACGTATTCACGCTGACTTAGAGCTTATTCAACAAGCAGAAGTTTCATGAATGCCAACGACAACTCATGTCGAAACAACCATGGTAACACCAAAAGAAACAAACCCAAATCGTCTATGATGATCTGATCGAACAAATGTAAAAGAATTTGTTCACTTGTTACAAGAAAAAGACAAAACAATTGAAGATAAAAATCAATTACTTTTTGCGTTACAGAATCAAATTGGACAAATGGAATCACGTCTACAACAAATGATAGCACTGCCTGATTATACAGCAGAAAAGACAACACTTGAACAATCAATTACCACACTAGAACAACAAAAAACTATCCTTGAAGATCAAGTCAGAAGAGAAAAACTACGAAATGCTGTCTATATGGGACTTGTGATGATAGCAGCGCTTGTTGTTGCCGTTATCATGTTTTTGTAGCAAACAAGAATTACACATTATAAAACCTTCAGTATCAAAAACTGAAGGTTTTTTTAGTATAGAGGAATCTCTAAATCGTGGCTTTGGGATTATTCTTTCATGTTTTGAATACTGACTTTTGTTACGATTTGATTTTTTATATCAATAAAAGAGAGGAGTGGTACTTATATACTAATACATCATGATTAGTTTTATTAACGAAATTAAAATAAATTTAATATCAAGACTTGACAAAAATAAACACTTTTGTAAACTAATTAATATTTGGAATATTCCACTAATTATAATAAATGGAATATTCCATAAATGTCAATATGTGTCTTTTTCGTAAAAAGTATACATTATTATTATTTATCACTTTTATATAATAACACAATAATGGAAATTAAAAAAAGATGAAGAAAAAAGAAAATAAGAAATATTAATTACACTCCTACTCTTACGATTCGACAACCGCTTGATGGCGTCAAGGAACCTGGTGTCATTACCCTAGGCCATGATGAACTTGAAGCCCTGAGACTTAAGAATCTAAACAATCTCGGCATCATAAGTGCTGCAAAACAAATGAATATCTCCAAGTCATTGTTCGCCAAAATCTACACCGACGCGACACAAAAAGTGGCTACAGCATTGGTATATGGAAAAGAACTGCATATTGAGATAGGGCAGAAGTGAGAAGGGAATTATGTGCCATTATTCTAATTGCTCTTGATTTTTAAATATCTTTAGTTACTATAATATGAATTATCGTAACTAAGTTAAAATATTTG
>CAZIUS010000042.1:5002-9847 GCA_964542385.1 uncultured Candidatus Peribacteria bacterium | reverse complement strand
TATCATTTCATTTTGGATCTTTCTCAGATACAGCACTTACTCATTGAGGAAGTACATGATTAATTTTATGAGACAATCAAAGACTTAACTCTACTGTTTGACCTTGTACTTTAACATTATATCCGATTCAGATAACATGAAGTTTTTTTTCAAATCATTCAGAAACTCATTGAACCATATTTGCAATCAAAGTTCTTGTTAATCCTCGCATGTTTTTCAAATCTTGATTAACCAAAGTAACTATTAATGTATTTTCTACTCTTTCTACAGAACAAGCTGGTAATACTTCATAATGAAGTGTTCATTTTGGTCCAGAGACAGTGATTTTTTGCCCATCTTGTTGCACCTGCACAGTAGCTGGTATTACAATAGGCAATTTTCCAATTCTCGACATAATACAATAAAAAAATAAAATACTAATATATTTCTGCAATTAACTCTCATCATAGTTTTTTTTGTTTAGCTTCGTGAGTTGCCATAAGTCATTTATTAGTAGAAATAATCCCAATACCTCTTCATGAAGCAACTGGTCTAATTTCTTTCCATCAAATATACCATCTTCTCGAAGGTACAGAGAAAAACTTTACTACAGGAACATCCTCATTTCTATTTCAGGTAATATGAAGATCTATAGTGAAGAATTTTTTATTTCACTCTGCAACCAAAGCATAACCATCAATAAAACGATATGTTTTCAAAAGCTCTAGCATTTGTTGCTTAAACTTTGAATATTGCACATGTTCGACTTGATAACGTCTTGCAAGATATGCATTTTTTATTCTAATCAATAGATCGTGAATAGGAGCTTGAACGAGACTCATTTAATTAATGAAAAGTTAAAAGTGAAAAAACTAATGAAATAATAGATAGGTTTGTACAGAATTATCGACTTGCTTTTCTCACACCCATAATCATACCTTCTCTTGCATATTTTCTAAATGCTTGTCTACTAACACCGAAATCTCTCATATACGATCTTGTTTTTCAAGTCATCTGACATCTATTATACCATTTACATGGTTTCCATCGAGTAGGTGTAGGATCTGGTTGTCATTTTGCTCTTGCTTCTTGCAAAAGTGCATAGTATTTTTCTCTGAGTTTCATCAATTTTTGATGTTTAACAACAAGTGCTTTTCTAGCCATAGCGTAGGGGGAAATGAACAATAAAAAGATAATTATACAGTAGGAACAAAAATAATACCTAAGTTTTGTAACAATGCTTTTGCTTCAGCATCTACTGTTGTTGATGTAACAATAGTAATTTGCACTCAAACAGGAGTTGTAATTTCTTCAGGATTAATTTCAGCAAACGCAGCTTGCGATGGAAATCATAATGAATAGTTACCTTTACCATCAAACTTTTTATTACTTATTCATTGAAAATCTCTTAGTCTTGGTAATACCAACGTCACAATTCTTTCAATAAAATCATATGCTTTCTTTCATCTTAACGTAGTACGCAACATTACTGGCATATCTTCTCTTAGTTTAAAGTTAGAAATCGACTTTTTTGAAAGAATTAGATGTGGTTTTTGACCAGTGATAGTCATAATATTTTTTTCAATATCACCAAAATCTTTCATTCATTTTCTGGTTGCTAACGAACCAATACCAACAGCAACAATAACTTTATCAATAACTGGAGTCTCGTGAACGTTTGTTTTTCACAATTGTTCTTGTAGTTTTTTCTTACCAGTTGTTTTAAATGATGTATACAAAGACATTTCACGCAAAATAGAAATTAAAAATTATGCAGCTTTTTTGATAACGGTGTTTGAACCAACATAGCGTCTCACTTTTTGTCATTTTTCTTCTTCAATTCTTACTCTAGCAGGTTTCTTGGTTGTAGGATCATACAGTGAGATATTAGAAATATGAATAGATCATTCTTTTTCTATAAATCATTGTTGTTTTTTTGCTTTCTTGACCATATTAACTCACTTGAGAAAAACAGTATCTTCATTGACACGAATTACTGGAGCAATAGCTCATTTATTTTTTCAAGCGGTAACAATAGCGGTATCTCCTGTTTGAATCTTTTTCATGACAATAACGAAAGTATAAAGGAAAAATTATATAATTTCTTCAGCAATAACGGCAACGGTTCTAAATCATTTTTCTCTGAGTTCTTTTGCAACTGGACCAAATATTCTTTTTCAAAGTGGTTCTTTGTTCTTTCAAACGAGCGCAATAGCATTGTCGTCAAAGCGTATGTACGTTCAATCATTTCTTCTAATTTCTTTTCTGGTTCTAACAACTACTCACCATTGAACAGAAGCTTTTGCAACTTGGCCTGAAGGAGTAGCTGATTTAATAGCAACAACGACAATATCGCCAATAGTAGCTATTTTTCCTGTTGAACCTTTTAATACTCTAATAACTTGAGCGGTTTTTGCTCCGGTGTTATCTGCGACAATTACGGTCGATTCTTGTTGAATCATTTCTACAAACAAATAATAAATAACTCTATAATTTTTGTACTAACAGCGAAATTTTAAGATTAAATTGCTTTTTGAGTAATTTCAATCAAAGTCCATCTTTTTAGTTTACTCAATGGTCTCGTTTCTCTAATTCTTACCATATCACCTTCACCTGCAAGACCATCAACATCCTCCACGTAATATCTTTTTTGGACTGTTGATCTTTTAGAATAAATGCGATCTTCTCTCACTCTAGGAACAGTAACAACGATAGTTTTTTGCATTTTAGCACTCACTACCTTGCCTACAAGTTCTTTAATATTTTTTGATCAGATTACTACCATGATGATATAAGAAAAATGAAAAAATGAAAATGTACTCTTTACTATCCAACAACTTTATGTTGAATTGCTGTATTAACTCTAGCTATATTTTTTCTAACCAATGCAATCAAATGAGTTTTGTTAAGTTTTCTAATTGCCAACGCTAAACGATGTTCAAAAAGCTCTTTTCTCAATTCATTTCTTAGTTGAACAAGTTGTTTTAACGATTTTTTCGTCAAATCTTGAAAAAATAATTTTTTATCAGTAGCCATTCCTAAAACACAAAATAAAATTACCTTAATAATTATCTTACTTCTCCTTTCTTAACCATTCTGATTTGAATAGGGAGTTTGTATGCAGCTTGTTTCATAATATTAGCTGCAGTAAGATCATCAACACCACTAATTTCAAAAAGTATTCTTCCTGGTTTTACTCTTACTCTATATTGATCAACATCACCTTTTCCCGATCCCATCGGCATTTCAAGACCTTTTTTGGTATACGGTAAGTCAGGAAACACTCTGAACCAGATATTACCAACTTTTCTGGTAACTCTAACCAATACTTTTCTAGCAGACTCGAGTTGTCTAGAAGTAACATATCCAGCAGTAATAGCTTTCATACCAAATTCACCAAAAGCTACACGATTACCGCGTTGACTGTTTCAGCTGAGTCTTCATCTGAACTGCTTTCTATATTTCCATCTATTTGGAGATAACAACATGACACGAACAAAAAATTTAAAAGATTTATGCTATTTTATCAAGCGCATTTTGTTTTTTAGAAACAACGACATTTTCTGACTTACAAATCCATACTTTTACTCCTAGAATACCATATTTCGTTAATGCAGTAGTATGATGATAATCAACATCTGATCTTAACGTCTGGAGAGGTATTCTTCCTTCAGAAAAGTGTTCTGATCTAGAAATATCTGTTCCTCACAATCTTCCACCGATTTTAATTTTTACTCATAACGCTCATTTTTCCATAACTTTTTGCATAATTCCTTTTGCAACTCTTCTATGCGGAGTTCTTCCTTCCAATTGAATTGCAGCAAACTCAGACATAATTTTTGCAGAAAGCTCTGGAACCTTTACTTCTTTGATTGTTACTTTGTAAACACTTCATGTCAATTTCAATAATTTTGCTTCAAGTTTAGCTAATTCAGCACCATTATTTCAAATAATAACAGCTGGTTTTGCAGTAAATACAAGCACTTCACCAGAAGCATCATTTTTTCTTAAAATAATTTTACTGATACCTGATCTAGGATATGTTTTTTCAATCAACGCTCTAACACGCATATCTTCAACAAAGTAGCTAGCTCATTGTGCTTGAGAGGTAACATACCACTCACTAGCCCATTTTTGCATAATACCTACTCTCTGACCTCTTGGATCTGCTTTTGCACCCATACGTTAAATAGTAATAAATATAAAGAATAATACTCACTTTATGAAACGAATCATAACACAACTCTTACAAACGCTCTATGTTTAATATAACCATGCATTCTTGATCTTCAAGCAGGTCTCACTCTTTTAATTTTTGGACCTCTTCAGATATCTATTGTTTGAATCTTTAAATCTGTTGCTTCAAGTTGAAGATTATGCTTTGCGTTAGCAACTGCAGAAAGAACAACTTTCAAAAGAATTTCAGCTGATTTTTTCGGCAAATGACGAAGCAAAACAACAGCATCATGTATCTTTTTTCATTGAACCATTTTTGCAATAAGCAACATTTTCTTTTCAGAAACAATTGCATATTGTAAGGTTGCGGTCATACTTTTTGCACTCATGAGATTAATGAATAGTTAAAAATTAATAAGTAATCAGTTGTCTTTAAAATGGATGTCATCTAAACAATCTTGTAGGAACAAATTCTCATAATCTGTGTCCAATCATTTCTTCATTTATGTATACTGATACAAACTGCTTGCCATTGTGGACAGCAAACGTGAATCATACCATATCAGGAAGTATTTGAGAAGCTCTATCCCATACTTTAACAACTTTTTTGTCTCAAGTTTCTTGCATTTTTAATACTTTCTTCAAGAGTTTTGGGTGAACCCAGAATCATTTTTTTAGTGATCTAGCCAT
>CAZIUS010000042.1:0-4902 GCA_964542385.1 uncultured Candidatus Peribacteria bacterium | reverse complement strand
TTACTTCTTGTTTTCATTCAAGGAGCAACAGGTCTACCATTAAATGCTTTTGGATATTTTAATCATAGATCCGTATGTCATTCACCTCATCCATGTGGATGGTCGACCGGATTCATTGATTTACCAAGAACAAATGGTTTTCTACCTAATCGTCTCATTCTTCATGCTTTTCACAAGACAATATTTTTATGATCTTCATTACTTACGACACCTATAGTTGCTCGACATGTTTCATAGAACATTCTCACTTCACCAGACGGTAACTTAACATACACTATCTTCTTTTCTTCATCTCTTCAAGAAACAACACCTGATTGACCTGCTGATCTAATCATTTTTCCTTTCGTTTGTGGAGTAAGTTCTAAGTTATAGACATTAAATCAATCTGGAATCTCTTTCAAGGTTTTTCTATTTCCTGGTTTCAATAATGCTTCTGATCAACACATTACAACATCTGATTGTTTAACTCATTTCCATGCTAAGACATATCTTTTTTCACCATCAGCATAGTTCAACAAAACAATCCAAGATGTTCTGTACGGATCGTACTCAACTTCTGCAACACGTGCAGGAATGTTAAGTTTGTCATATCCTCTAAAATCCATAATTCTGTAGAGTTTTTTATGTCATCCACCTCTATGTCTCGTAGTAACTCTTCATTGATTATTTCTTCATGCTGTTTTATGCATTGAAAGAGTCAATGATTTTTCAGGTTGAGCTGTAGTTAATGCGCTGAAATCATATCAGGTCATTGAACGTCTCGACGGGGTGGTAGGTTTGTATGTTTTTACTGCCATGAGAATCAAAGAAAAAATGAAAAGCAATTATGCTGAAAGTTCAATAGAATCACCATTTTTGAGTGTTACATATACTTTTTTATATGCTTTTCTCACTATTCATCTGCGTTGTCTAATCTTTTTTCAAACATTAACGACACGTACTGAAAGAGGTGTGATTTTGTAAACATACAAAAGAGCTGCAACAACGTCAGGTTTTGTCGCGTTTACATGGACGAGAAATGTATACACATTAATCTTTTCCATTTGACCAAACGCCTTTTCGGTAATAATTGGAGTTCCCAATATTTGGTAAGGAGAAATGGTTCCAAGAAGTTGAGGATTTACCTGCTTCTTTGCTCTACGACGGAGTATATCTTTGAATGCCATTACGCTGTTTGAGTAAGTAAATGAAAACGAGAATTGAGTTGTTCTACAGCTTGTTCTGTAAACAACACGCTTTTGTGAGTAAGAATATCATATGGATTAACTAATGCTAACGAAGTAATAGAAACAGTAGGTATATTTCTTCGAGTTTTATAAACAGTTTCATCAAATGTATTTAATACAAGCAATGTTTTTGTGTCTTTCAAAGAAAGTGATTGAAGAGTAGCAACTGCTTCTTTAGTTTTTGGTGTTGTATAATTCAATTCTACAATTCCTTTAACTTGTTCTGATTGCAGTTTCAAAATCAATGTTCCCAAAAGAGCTTTTTGTTTCATTTTTTGGTTCATTTTTTTTGTTCGATTTCTTGTATTCAATGGACCAAAAGTAACACCTCACTTTCTTCTAATTGGTGAGTTTGCAGAACCAACTCTCGCGCGACCTGTTCATTTTTGTCTAAACAATTTTCTTTCAGATCATCTGATTTCTCATCTTGTTTTTGCTTTTGCAGTATTTTGACGTTGATTCGCAAGATACATAACAACATATTCATGGATCAATGTTTCATTTACTGCACTCTCTTGAAATAATCCATCAAGTGCAACTTGATTTTTCTTTTTTCATTCTAGAGAGTAAATATCTATTGCATACGACATTCGGGACACAAGGCAAGTAAAAGGGAAAATATATATTACAAACTAACTTTTATAAATGATGAATATGATCCAGGAACAGATCCTTTAAATGCTACAAATTTTGTACCATCTATTGTTAACAAAGAAACAATTGGAAGTGATCTAAGTGTAATAGTGTCTCCTCACATTTGTCATGCCATAGGATGACCTTTGTGTGTTCTTCTTGGTTTTCTATTACCTGTTGATCCTCATGCTCTATGAAACTTTGAACCGTGAGTTTTTGGTCATCCACGGAAATTATGTCTTTTCATAACTCATTGGAATCACTTTCCTTTTGAAGTACCACTTACTCTTACAGAAGATAATCCTTCCAAAACAGTGAGAGGAATTTGCGATCCTACTGGATATGTAGCCAATACATCTTCTTTAACTCTAAACTCAGAACGCATAGATGATCTTGCTCATGTTTTAACATCAACTACTATTGCGCTATATCAATCTACAGCATTAGTTTTGTGTTGTTTTACACGTTGTTCAACTTCAGCAGCCAAAGTAACAGCTACAAAACGATTATCGATCCATAGTCTAGTCATTTCTTGTTTTTTGAGGTATAATCCTCCATTGGTAATATAAGTCATCGTTAATATAAATAATAAAGAATAATGTTGTCTAGAGCCCCCGATGAAAGGGATAGAAGATTACTATATTCATCGAGGACAAGCCCCCGATGAAAGGGATAGAAGATAATATTAAGAGACAATTAGAATACTTTTACTTCTACAGAAATACCAACAGGAACTGCAAGATTTTGTAGATACTCAATTGTTTTTGGTCATGTTTCCACTACATCAATCAATCTTGTATACGTCAATCTTTCAAATTGTTCTCTTGAGTCTTTGTAAACAAAGTGAGCCTTTAAGATTGTATATCTTTTAATTTTCTTTGGCAATGGGATTGGTCATTTTATATCAGCTCAAGATTTAACTAAGAGGCCAAGAATTTTACTAATAGCAGCTTCCAACATCTTGAGATCATAACTCTTAAGTTTAATTCTAAGTTTTGGTGTATCAGCGGTTTTTGACATAACACAAGAGATCGATTAAAAAAGATTTTTCCGAAATTTTCGGAACGAGTTAATGAAAGCACATTACTTCATCTAACTCACAAATAATAAGAGCCACAATAATCGAATAAGATTATTTTAGACATAAAAAAACGTCGGCTGCGGCGTTGGCTAACATGCCGACGTTTTATAGTATATATAATTATGCAAGAACTTTTGTTACAACTCCCGCTCCAACTGTTCTACCTCCATCTCTAATAGCAAATCTCAATCCTTCCCTCATTGCAATCTTATAAATAAGTTCAACTTCAATCTTTGCATTATCACCAGGCATAATCATTTCTGTTCCAGCTGGAAGTGTTACACTACCAGTTACATCTGTTGTTCTGAAATAGAATTGTGGTTTATAACCAGTCATAAATGGTGTATGTCTTCCTCCTTCTTCTTTTTTCAATACATAAATTTCAGCTTCAAATTTATTATGTGGAGTTACAGAACCTGGTTTAGCAAGTACTTGTCCTCTTTGTACTTGGTCTTTTTCAATACCTCTCAAAAGCAATCCACAGTTCATTCCTGCTTCACCTTTTTCAAATTGTTTGTGGAACATTTCAACACCAGTGATAGTTGTTTTCAATGGTTCATCAATAAGACCAACAATAGTAATTTCATCACCAATTTTAATTGTACCTGTTTCAATTCTACCAGTAACTACAGTACCTCTTCCTTTAATAGAGAAGACATCTTCAACTGGCATCAAGAATGGTTTATCAACTTCTCTTTCTGGAACTGGAACGTATGTATCCAATGCATTGAGAAGATCCCACATACATTTAGCATCACCATTTTCATCAGTTGGGTTTTGACCAGCTTTCAATGAAGAACCTCTAATTACAGGAATTTCATCACCAGGGAAACCATATTGTTTCAATAATTCTCTAATTTCTTCTTCAACGAGTTCAAGCATATCTTCATCATCTACCATATCGCATTTATTGAGATATACTACAACTTTTGGAACGTTTACTTGTTTTGCAAGAAGAATATGTTCTCTTGTTTGAGGCATAGGACCATCTGGAGCAGAAACTACCAATATAGCACCATCCATTTGAGCAGCACCTACAATCATGTTTTTAACGTAGTCAGCATGCCCAGGACAATCGATATGAGCATAATGTCTTGTTTCACTTTCGTATTCAACGTGTGCAGTATTAATTGTAATACCTCTTTCTCTTTCTTCTGGAGCTTTATCAATATCACCGAAACCTAGAGGTTTAGCTAAACCTTTTGTAGCATAAACTGCAAGCATAGCAGCTGTAGTGGTAGTTTTACCATGATCTACGTGACCAATGGTACCTACATTGACGTGTGTTTTAGACATGAATAATAAAGATAGTAAAAATGCAATCGCTATGATATACACATCTTGCGACAAAATGCAAGTCGTTTTGAAACAATTCAAAACGCATGAAGTTTTTAGGTGAATTATGGAGTATCCTATAGAACGTTTTCAAGAGAATTGAAAACAAGACTTACATAATTCTAGACTTAAATTTATTAAATTACCTGGGCATAGATGGACTCGAACCATCGACCTCATCCTTATCAGAGATGCGCTCTAACCAACTGAGCTACACGCCCTTACTTTTTTAACATGCCAAAGGGCAGAATTGAACTGCCGACACAAGGCTTTTCAGGCCTCTGCTCTACCCCTGAGCTACTTTGGCACCTTGAGGCAATGAAGGGATGTATATTAATTTCTAGTAAAAATGCAAGTCGAGTCATTCTTTTTTTTAAATACTTTTTCTCAATTGCAAAAATCACAACAATCTATAATATGTAATATTGATTTCAGATTTCAGATTTCAGATTTCAGATTTCAGATTTCTGGTGAGGTGGCCGAGCGGCTGAAGGCGCACGCTTGGAAAGCGTGTATACGGGTAACTGTATCGAGGGTTCGAACCCCTTCCTCACCGATTTTTTTAATAATTTATTCAAAGATTAATCAATGATCACCACAACCGCTCTACTCCAACACAAATATGAT
>CAZIUS010000041.1:0-9865 GCA_964542385.1 uncultured Candidatus Peribacteria bacterium | reverse complement strand
CCTCCAATTCCACTCATATCCACTCACTTCTCCTCCACATCCTCTCATTTCCTCTCACTTCTTCTCATTTCCCCTCCATTTCCTCTCATTTCCTCTCATTTCCCTCACTTCCCCTCCATTTCTTCTCATTTCCTCTCATTTCTCCTCCATTTCCTCTCACTTCCTCTCATTTCTCCTCTATTTCCTCTCACTTCCTCTCATTTCTCCTCTATTTCCTCTCATTCAAATGTACCCTACTCTTTCGATACGATGATTATCACTTTCAATGACATGATTATGAATCGTTGTTTTTCTAATAGTATTCATTCTTATAGCGAAAAAAAAAGCACATTTACAATGATTGCAATTTAGAGCATTATTACGCTATTTACCTCTCATGATACTGCTTGCTTATTTACTAGGAAGTCGGTCATGGTATTTTTGGAGTGATCATACGGTAATTTCATTTTCTTGGAGACAACGATTGTTGTATTTATCACCCTATGAATACCATTTTCATTTTACCTGAATTGCATTATGAGCAGCAATAGGACGATGGAAGTTTTTAAAAACACAACGTTGGGAAGTACATCATTTATGGTGGGGAATATTATTTGAAAGTCTCTGTATTGCCACCATTCCCTTATGAATATTTTTTCTTCTTGGTGATCATTTTATCTGAAAACCAGTAAATACGGGATGGTTTGTCTCAGCAATTGATCCAGAAAGTAATGTTGCAACGTACGATACGGTAATTCCATTATGATTATATCTTGGTGCATGAGCTTGACTCTTATATCTACTCATCGTATTCTTACATACTCGTAATCCCCATCTTCGTCGAACATTTATTTGACTGATTATCTATGTTTTATGACGATGAATACTCTTGTTACGACAAATCTATCCTAGACATGTGGTGGTAAAATTATGATCAGTGACTGCAGATGTAAAACAATATATATGTGTAATTCTTGTATTTCTCATTGCTCGACAATGGTATCGTATTAGCTCGTCAAAAACAAACCTTTAATTGTGTTTCTTCTTTATTGCATGAAATTAACCTTCTCTTCAAAAGAGAGTATATATAAAATTTTTCATCTTCTCAAAAAAGTGCCACGTGGTAAACATGTAGACATTTTTCTTGATGATCATCAACTTCTTCAAGATCCTCGACGAACAGAAGCATTTGTTAAATACCTCCGTGAACTTGAAATCACTGCATCAGTAACGACCAAAAATCAGCAACTTTTTGAGCAACTCAGTAGTTTTGGTGTTGAAGCAAAGTATGTATGAAAAAAATCATTCTATTCTAAATTATCAACCTTATTTAGTTCAAAACAGCAACTCTTTTTTTGAGTAGAACAAATAAAATCAAAACTCGCACTGAGTGCTGAAATTTTAGTACTCATCACTATTGTCTATCTCTTTCGATGAACAATTTCACCGACAGCAACAGTTACCATTACACCAACCACCCTCATTCAACCGATCAGTTATGGTTTTTTGATTTATCCTGATGGCCAAGAACCAGAACTCACCATCAAACCACTGTGAATACCTCGATATACCTGATCGATAGCATGGTCTGCATCCAAAACAAGTAATCTTGATGATGCAACTTTCTTTCTTACTCCTGCTCAATGAACCGTTGTCTTTTCAAATACATTACCAAAACCGATTTCACTGATTGAAAAAACAGTCTTGGTGTGAGATACAAATGCATTATATACTATTGATAAAGAAGTTGTAATTCCAGCATGATCAAAAAGAAATCCATGACTAGCACGAGTAACAATTACAGCACAGGAATATTATGAAAACTGACTTCCGATTGGTGAAGAATGAAATATAACAACAGACAATAAATTACGAATACAAAAATTACCTGAAAGCAATGATGAAAAAGCAATATGGGCAACAGCAACAGAAAATATAACCAACGGAAAAACCGAAATTAAAGGAACAGTAATTAGTAGTGATATTCAACGTTTAGAAAAAGAACTTATGAACGATGTAAGAAATCAACTTGACTGAATCATTCGTTCAAAAATAAACAAAGACCATCTTCACGTACCAATAAATCAAGAAGTGCAAATCAAAACAGTACGTTTTGTCACCAATGCACAACCTGGCGAATCGGCAAGTTTTTTGCAGTGAACTATAGACCTGATGATTACCTATCCTTACATAAAAAAAGATGATCTAAAAACGCAAGCAGAAAGTTATTTACAACAAAGAAGTTCATCAAACATTCATCAATGAGGAATTAGTATTGATCAAATTGAAATGTATGAAGCACGTAAACTATTAACCTGAACCTATAGCTTACCAATCACCTTACAAACATTTAATACCTATGATTTTGTAAATGATAATTACAATATTATTCAGCAACTCAAAGAAAATATTGCATGACATAGTCGTGATGAAGCTAAAACCATAAGCCTTCGTTTCAATGAAATAAATGACATTGATCTTTCAATTTCACCATTTCGATACACTATTGTACCAAAGTCTGCAAAAAACATTACTATCAATATTAAACAATAATGAGTCAATAATGCATTTTTCGCAATCTGTCTAGATAAAAAAAAATGAAAAGAATAATAAGCCATTTTCAATAAAAAAATAATCTCCTTTTACCTCTTGCAAAAGGGTCATTTTTTTTTAATAACACTATATCTAGTAGGCAAACAAAAATTACTCTACTACATGTAGTTTCTTTTATTTCTTCATCCTGTGGTAAAAATGGCATTAATTGGTAAAAAAGATGTTCTGCAATGAACAAGATTGAGTAGAAGGCACTCTGTCTTTCAAGAATTATATACCAAACAAAAACAAGCGGTCTGGTTTCCAGAAGAAATTAACGTACAAATTGATATAAACGACTATCAATGACTGACACAAGAAGAAAAAAATCTTTTCCATCAGTTAGTTGCCTATTTTACGACCACCGAACTCCTCGTTCAAAATGTCTTAGGTGAATCATTTTATCCTTATGTTATCGATCCGAGAGCAAAAATGTGTATGACCGTCCAAATGTTTATGGAAGACATTCACAGCGATTTTTTTGAAATGATCTTAAATAGTTTTTCACTCGATCATGAATCATTATACAATATTGCAGAAAGTAATCCAATCATTGCAAGAAAACAACAAATGGTAGCTCATTATGCAAACGCAATATCAATTAGCCAGTGAGGTGTCGATCCAGACAGTGTCGAAGGGAAAAAAGCGATTCTTATGGCTATTTTGATCAACAATGTTATTCAAGAAGGATTTTGGTTCTATAGTGGATTTGCAATGTTTTTTGCGATGAGAGAAACAGGACGTATGAGAAATATCTGCAATGGTATCGATCTCGTGCTTATTGATGAAAGTTTCCACATGCGTATGGGTGTTGAAATGATCCTGACCATGCTTGAAGAAACACCAGAAATCGGACAAGATGCTGCATTTGTAGCAAATGTTCAACAATGTCTTATCGACGGCGTAGAGATTGAACTTGAATTCCTAAAAAGCTTACTTGGTGATAGACAAGTATTTGGACTTTCTTTTAATGAAATGGCACAATATCTCAAATTTGTCGCTGATAGAAGAATGGAAGAACTTGGTTTCTCTCCTCACTATATGATCGAACACAATCCACTTAAATTCTTAGAAAAACAAGATCTTATGACCTTACAAAATTTCTTTGAAATCACACCAAATCAATATACAAATTTTTAGATTGTTTATCTATCTACTATCACCTATGTGAAGACATGCACAAGATCGTTTATCTATTCTCGATGATTATAATCAAAGCATAGTAAAACAAACAAAAAGAAAAAAACAAGTGACAAAAAGCAAACAAGATACTGAAAAAGTAATGCAACAACCCAAAATAAATGATTTATTGGATGATCCATGCACGTGCTGACTCTACCCAAATGGATCTTGCTTATGAAAAAAACCATGTCCGCATGAATAAGTAAATCACTCTTTTATTTTTTCTCTTTTTCAAATGACACTTACTACTACAACTCTCTTTTGAGAAGAAGTTGAATACCCAAAAACTAATTTGAATGACACTGATCAAAACCAAGAACAAGTGCAAGAAAATATAGCAGATACTCTTACCGGCAATCTATTTCTTCAAGATTTCGTTGATAGTAATAAATCTGAAATTAGTTATTTGTTTCAAAGCGAATAAGTCACTTAGCGATCTTTATAAACACCTTCACACTATGAATGATAAAAACACTATAACCTTTGAATTAAATCAAGAAGAATGATTTCCGTTGTGACGTCATAAAAACCTTGAAACAGGTAATTATGTTCATTCATCTGCTGCTAATAAGAGTATTGCAACAGAAATAGCAAAAACAATCAAAAATGAACAACCAGAACAATCTATAGGTTCAGAAGAAATCAAACTTCCTCGGTGGCATAAATAAAAAAAATAGTTCATATAAAACCAGTATTACCCATTTTATCTCTTCTCCACTTTTTTCTCATGTCCAAAATAGTAATCCATCGTGATGGTAAACAAGAACCATTTCAAACAGAAAAAATTATTAAAGCAATTCAGGATATCATCGATCCGATGAAATTAGAAGATCCATTCGTAGCGATGTTTAAGATCATCAAAAATTTTGAAGTAAAGCTTCCTGATACCGTTGGTACTGATGAAATCGATCGTTTGTTACTGAAAGCGATGGAATGATTGATTAGTGAAGATCCACTGTATGATCGTATCGCCTCTGCACAACTTGCTAAGATTGTGAACAAAACAGTTGAAGCACGTTTCAATACGTTCAAAGAATATATTGAATATGCAGTAAGTGAAAAACTGTTACGTGAAGAGATGTTAACGTACAATATCGATGAACTAGAATGGCATATGGACCCACGTCGTGATACGCTGTTAAACTTCTTTGCGATGGCAAACTTTGAGAAAAAATATCAACTCACTGATTACAACAAAAAGAAACTTGAAAAAATCCAATGGACATGGATGAGAATGGCAATGGGTATTGCTTTTATCGAAAAAACAGAAAATGAACGCAATGAATTTGCAAAAAAACTCTATGATAACTTTTCTCAACTCAGATATATTCACTCACACTCATTTAATGCATGAAGTCCGAGATCACAAATGAGTAGTTGTTTCATCTCTGTGGTAGAAGACAGTATGGAACATATAATGGAAAAAGCAACTGAATTTGCACAACTCAGTAAATTTGATGGCGGAATGGGTATCAGTTTTACGAAACTCAGAGCATCAGGTTCATTAATCAAAAAATCAATCAATACTCTTCTGGACCGATACCATTCATCAAAATATATGATACTATCAAAAACGCAATGCTCCAATGAACCGGTAAAAAAAGATCTGGCTGTGTTTTCTATATGGAACCTCGACATTACAATATTTATGAATTCCTCGATTTAAAAGAAACAGCAGGAAATGATTATGTAAGAACCAGAACGTGTAATACTGCTCTTTGGATTCCTGATGAATTTATGAATAGAGTATTGAAAGATGAAGATCGATGGTTGTTTGATCCAGCTGAAACACCAGAATTAGCAGAATCATGGGGTGAAGAATTTGAAACATTTTATAGATGATATGTCAGTAAAGCTGAAGCAGGTGAAATGAACTTAGCAAAAAAATTAAGCGCTCGTCAACTTTACCGCGATATGCTTATTAGACTTGCAAAAACGGGAAATTACTGGTTTTGTTACAAAGACACACACAATCGTGTCAATCAAGCACCAAATTATGGAATGATTCATAGTAGTAACTTGTGTACTGAAATTTCTATTGCAAACCGTGGTGATAGTACAGCAGTATGTACGTTAGCATCAATCAATCTTACTGCGTTTGTGGACCATGATAAACTACGCAAAATAAATGTTGCAGAGTTATCAATTGAAGAAAAGTACGATTATATTAATCGAAATGACCTGAAAGAAACAGTTCAAACAGCGATTCAATGATTAGATAATGTTGTTGACTTCAACTTTTTCCCTTTCCCAGATACTGAAAAAAACTGTAAAGATCTGAGACCACTTGGTCTTGGTGTGATGGGATTTGCAGATTTCCTCATTGATCTCCATATTGCTTATGATCATCATGATGCAACAACGTTGATCGACAAACTTGGTGCATTCATGTATCAGGCTGCATTAGAAAAATCTGTTGCACTTGCTGCTGCAAAATGACCATTTAGAGATTATGATCCTTCAAGATATCCATACGAAGCGAGAAGAAATATTCTCCTCCTTGCTATTGCACCTACCGCGTCAATTTCACTTCTTGCTGGTGTAACAAGTGGTATTGATAGTAATTTTGGTATGGTTTACTCGAGAGAAAATCAATTTGGAAAGTTTACCGTCGTGTGTGAAAGACTTATCAATGAACTAAAAACTAAGGGATTACGAAATGAAGAAATGAAAAATAAGATTGTCGCGAATGGATGAAGTATTATGGACTTAGAAGAACTTGATGGAGTAATAAACAAAGATCTTTTCAAAACAGCGTACGAATACTCTCCTATTGCACAAGTAAATATCGCAGCTGCATGGCAAAAACATATCGATCAAGCTATTTCAAGAAATATGTATTTTGATGAGTCATACAGAGAGACACTGAGCGATTACTACACATACGCATGGCAACAATGAATTAAGTCTACGTATTATTGTTTCATACAAAAGAATATCCAAGGAGAAAAATATACACAAAACGTCAACAAAAGATGAGAAAGAGCTGGTTTTTCTGGATCTGCTGCAATGGACACCTCTGCTACCCGTACTGGATGATTTGGTGCAACAGCTGCTAAAGCGTGATTTGGAGCTGCTGTCGCAGGTGATGCCACAATTACTCCTACTAGAGAAAAAATCGATTTCTCAACTATCACATCCGAACAAAAAGCAGACATAGAGGCAAAGATGAGAGAAGAAAAAGGTGACGAATACGTCGAAAAACTTAAATCATGAACCATGTACAACGGTGCATGCCCTGCAGATCCATACGAAGCATTGATGTGTGAAGCATGTCAGTAAAAATATAAACACAATAAATATAAAAATCCAATTGCACTTACTATAATTACATAATAAAAACCCAACTCCTTACAGAGTTGGGTTTTAAAAAATAAAAATAATACAATAATCTGAAGTATAAGAACGTATACACTATCTCTTATTATTATCTAACTCTCGTTTTTCATCATAGGTTTCTAGACAATGAATTATGTTTCATTTGCTATCACAAATTTGCATTTCCCAATATGAAACTAATTCTCTTTTCCATCATTCTGTTTGATGCATTTTTGGAGTAATAAGAACAATTGGAAGTTCAGTTCGTCTTTTTGTGTACCTCATTGCTGGTTCATATCATTTTTCTGCAAGCATAAACATAATTTCTTTCCCGCGTTTTTCATCAATATTGTGCATATATCATAGAGTTCACAAGAGGATACGTGCATAATCGTACATTTCTCTATTGGAATTCTTGTTCAACTGTTTTTCATATGTTTTCATAAAATACGTTTCAATACTATTTTCAACCGGTCATTCATGAATTCGGTCTTCAAATCAATCTCTATAACTTTTATTATATTTTTTTGTATTCAGATACAAATTATGCCTAATATGAGTTAAATCATCTTTGAATACAGTATCTTTATGTACTGTATCAATTTGCATATGCCTTCTAATCATAAGTACTTTTTCATCTTCATGTTCAGTATAGTGAATTGTTGTATCTTTTTTCTGTTTATTTAACACGATTTTATAAGGAAAAGAATCCTGCACTATCTCCACAACAGGAATTATATCATCCAAAAATCTATCTTGGTATTCATATTTGTAAATTCATAATCCATACGTATGTGACAATTCACTGAGGAAATGATATAAAATACCAGCTTGTAATTTTTCCCAATCATGTTGATAGTGTTTAGAATCAAGGTGAGTAGCTAAAGAAGGATTCTTTTTTGGTGTTATTCATTTTTCTAACAAAAAATAACTATAGAGAGTATGATCTCGATGATCAGTATAAGCAATTTTGCCATTGCTAAAATGTTTAAAATCACCATCACGAGGTTCTATACGAAATTGTGGACTAAAACACATTTTATGTGTTTCTCGCAATGCAATATATAATGCACGGTTTTCAAAATCATCAGGAAAACTATCCATATCACAAATATCGTATCATAATTCAGCAACATACTGTTTCCAATCATCATCATTTCACATTCCAGCAAGCATATCAATCAAAAACGTAGATTCGTCATCATTGATACTATAATCTATCATTCACTGTTTTTTTATCAAATTCCCTTCTTTTCACAATTCAAAGAAACGGTCCGTTCTTTTTGTTTGGTAAACTTTTGAAGGGAAAATAGCATAATACACAGCTCATCCTACAGCAGTAGAAATCAAGAATCGAACAAAATTTAAAAATATAATCCGCATTATTCTTAGAATATATTTCAAGACAAGTATATTCATTTTTCACGATCATAAAAAAGCTTGCAACATATCGTTACTTACTTCTTTTGATACCTGTTTCATACGATTTGATAATCAATGTATTTCCGATTTGCTATTTTCTTTATCTAAATTCATAAATTACACTTGACATATATATAAAATTATAGTATAATAGTATATAATTATTTTTTATCTTTGTACAAGAGCAAATGATTACTCATCGAAACAAAAACCAAATTGTCAGTATGATTGAACATAGTGACTACATAGCTGTTTTGTGATCATTACTGATCTGATTTACGTTGGCACGATCAATATGGCAACCTGGTTTTCATACAAAACCAGAATTTTCCAATACCAATCAACTCCTTACAAGAGAACTTCCAACAGAAACAGAAGAAGCTACAGTAGTCAAAGAAGAACATGCAGTAGCAGAAGATGAACCAGTTGCAGCTGTTGTTTTTGATCCTGAAGCTGTCAATCCAGAACTCTTTATTAAAACAAAACCAACAACTGACTGATATCTTATTTATTTTACAACAAGTGATTTTACGATTTGACGTGATGGATCAATTGTCCTTTATCAAGACAATCAACCCGTGACAAAACTGTTTTGATCTCCTCATTATATAAGCAATACATTTATTGAAGCAAGTAGTGATATTAGTATAGATTTTGTTGATGAAGCTTGAAATAAACTCAATAAGAAAGAACAGATTAGTTTTAAGTAAAATTTTTCATAAAAAAAACCACTCCTTCATGGAGTGGTATTTATATTTTTCTTTTTGTTTAACGAGATGAAAAGTTTGTTTAACGTGATGAAAAGAAAGTAGGAGCACAATCACTATTACACGCAGGACAAGTAGTCGAAGCCGATAAATGATTGGTTGTCTCAGCATTAGTTGACGATGAAGTTCATAAGACTGCCCACGAAATTACTCACAGACTAAATGAGACAATAAGCAACACTCAAATTCTTAATCCTTCCATGCGAATCAATAAACTAAAAGACGACGGAATGAGTATACCGTTTTTTCTCTGGAGATGCAAATTTTACTCATTGACAAGTGGAGTAAATCATATAACGAGCGATTTGGTGAGTTTTTTATTGTAAACTTTCAAATTTAAATCAAAACTTTTTAAGCAACTAAAAAATGATGTCTCATCGTCAAACTCCTCGCAAAGCAAGTCGCAAAGTGTTCAAACGTCACGAGCATTGTTGAAACAATAAACAAAACATTTTAATCTAGCAATTAGTCACACGGCGACCGCTTCAGGGAGTCGTGTTCGTCAAATGGTCTTGAAAAACAAACTAATCGCAAGACTGCGAAGTGACTTGATTTTCTCGGCACCCGTATGGGTGTTTTGCCTACTTTTTTCCCTTTTCAAGGAT
>CAZIUS010000040.1:9029-10041 GCA_964542385.1 uncultured Candidatus Peribacteria bacterium | reverse complement strand
TTCAATAGGAAAAATTTATCCTTAGTTTTATTACACTGAATAATTTAATCGAGAAATCATATATATTATTATCACGTGCCATTATGGATAACTAAATTGCCCTAAAATTGTCATTCTTCCAATTTTAGAGGCAATTTAGTTTATCGAGACAAATTTTACTATACTTTTTTTTCAATAGGAAAAATTTATCCTTAGTTTTATTACACTGAATAATTTAATCGAGAAGTTTTATTTTAGAGCACTTTAAAATTATCCAAACAATGATGTTTGTTGTATAGTTATTTGTTCTCAATTCGATCATGCTCCAGAAACAAGAATTTCATGAAGTAATCAATATGCATCAAAAAACGACTCTGCAGTATGAATAGTAATACCACGTTCTTGCGCTTTTGCACGTTTGGATCATCATCCCTCCCCTGCTATCAACGCGTGCGTGGTAGATGATACTCCTGCTTGAAGTGTAGCTCATAGTTCACGAAGATAATTTTCTAAGCGATCTCTCCCACAAGCAAACGATCACGTCACGACCACATTTATACCCGCCAATAATTTTTCCTGTGAATTCATTCCTCATGTTCATAGCCAATCAATCATTCCTCACGAATCACAACGTGAAAATATCTTTTGATTTGTTGTGTCATGAAAAAATGCCACAAGAGAAGCGACCATTTCTGGACCAAATCAATAGATCTTGCTCAGATGCTCTGTATCCTGTACAAAATGTAAGAAATTACTTAAATCTTTCTTTGTATCATCAAGTCCAACTGTTTGTAACCACGCTTCCACTAAATCACGAGAGCTTACTTCACCAATATGTCTAATACACAACGCATGAATCACTCTTCGAAGCGGTCGTGGTATTTTCTGAGCAAATTCTTGCTCGATCTGTTCTATTTTTTTATCTCAAACTCCAGGAAGCGAGCGCATCGTTTGTTTATTTTTTGTTGTAAATAATGCTGGTAAATCTGCAATTGTTAATATTAATGTGTCTTTTAATTATGTTGATGATGAT
>CAZIUS010000040.1:0-9019 GCA_964542385.1 uncultured Candidatus Peribacteria bacterium | reverse complement strand
CATCATAAATCAAGACAGTTTTTGCCCACTGCATGAATCAAACGTTCTTTACGCTGTGCGTCACAATCGGTATTGGTACATCGCAAGGTTAGTCATTGATCATCGAGAATGACGTCATGATTACACACTGGACAATGGTTAGGTTGTGAAAGTGTGGTTTGCGTCCCATCGCGACGGTCAAGCAAAACGCTGACAATATACGGAATAACTTCACCACTTCTTTGGATAAGTACCCAATCATTTTTCATCAATCCACGATCGACAATAAATGCTCGATTGTGCAATGTTGCTCTACTAATCGTTACGCCACTAAGATTTACTGGAGCCAATTCTGCAACGGGAGTAAGCACACCAGTACGTCCTACTTGAAAGGTCACACCTAGGAGTTGGGTCGCGATTTGTTGCGCAGGAAATTTGTACGCAATCGCTCGTTTTGGATGATGATTGGTCGCTCACAGTTGTTCTCTAGCAACAAACTCATTGATTTTGATCACTAATCCATCCAATTCTATACGCGACTCTTCTGCTTGTTGTTTGGTTTTTCATCCAAACAAAACTGCACGACTTCTTGAATCGTCGTACAATAATAGATCATATCGCTAACGACAAATCATCGCGACTGCAATGCAGAAAATCGTTCTGATGCCTTGGTTATCGTAAGAATCGGTGTCGAAGTAAATAACAAATCATACACCACAATTTCCAGTCATCTGGTCGCAACCAATGAGGTATCAAGTTGTCTGAGTGTCCCTGCAGTAGCGTTTCTCGGGTTAGCAAATGCTCATCACGACGTCGTCAATGTTCCTTCGAGACGAACAAATGCATCGCGAGGCATCACAATTTCGCCTCTCAGTGCAACGGTTTCGATATCTTGTAACGCATCGATTCTTTTTGGTAATCCACGTAATCACAACGCATGTTGAGTTATATCCTCTCCTGTATCACCATCGCCTCTCGTCACTGCTCTAACAAAAATTCACTGTTCATACACGATTTCAACAGACATCCCATCCAGTTTTGGTTCAATAACAAAGGTCCGATCCGGTCGTCACTCTTTCGTTTGGATTCTTTTTACTCATTCATCTCGTTTAATGATATCCTCTCAATTATAGGTGTTTTGCAACGAACCCATATTCGCTGTATGATTTGCAGACGTAAATCATTCAATAGTTTGTCCAACCAAACGTTGTGTCGGACTGTCTGCTGTAATCAAATCAGGCCACTGCTCTTCTCGTTCCTTCAATAGAGCAAACAGTTGATCATACTGCACATCACTAATTACAGGATCTGACGTCAGGTAGTATCTTTCATTGTGTTCCTTGATAATCGCGCGCAGTTCATCTATGGATGAACGAATAAATGATTCGTCATGAGACGTTTGGGTGAGGAAGAAGGTGGTACGGTCGAGGAGAGACATGAGGAAGTGAGAGGAAATAGAAAGAAGTCGAAAGAAATGGGAAATTGTTTAAGATTGTTAAAAGTTGTTGAATTAATGTTCGCGAAGTAAAGGGCGAGATGATTGTAGTGACAAAAAGATGAGCGACAGGGGAGCTAAACATCACATGAGTATCAATACGCAAGATTTCATTTTTTTGGAGTGCAATTATCGAGGCCTACGGAGCGTATCAACATATAACATATCATACATGAATATACCATTATTCTCTTCCGTATCAACCCACGTGCTATCAAAAAGTCCACAAAAACTTGACAAGAAGAAAAAAACGAGTATTATTATGCATTCCTTTTTTATCTGAGGAATATCTTTACTTTTTACATTCCCTATGAACAAAAACACAACAATCCTGCTTGGTGTTGGTGCAATTGCAGTGCTTGCAATCGCTGCAGGAGCATACGTGAGTATGTCAAAACCATCAGATCAAGAATTTATTACACAGTCGATGAGAAAAAATAACACAATCAAAAAATCTACGGTTTCTAAATTTGAAAATGATAGTACTGTTCAATGAAAATTAATAATCAAACATAATAGTAATTGATCTTGTAGTGTAACTTTTGATGATTGAATAACGAAAAAATGAGATTCAAAAAAAAATGACAATGGTTCACTATGTTGTTATATTGATCATGATGCAGAATGTAATGGTTGTATTCATGATCCTTTCACTTGCTACAGCTGAAAAGAAACATGAGTATCATGAGTATCATACGATGATCAACTTGTAGAAGAATATATCAATGTTGAAATAGATAAGTAATAAAACTAATCATAATACTTTTTTCATCATCCTTGTTTTTATGAAATATTTTTTACTTTTATGTAGAGTTTAATGATTTCACGAAAACTGTCATAAAAAAATATTTTTATATATTTTTCTTTAAAGTAATTTCTTTATCCTTTTTACAACTATGAACAAAAACACAACAATCCTGCTTAGTGCGATTGCAGTACTTGCGGTCAGTGTAGGAGCATATGTAAGTATGTCAAAACAATCAGATCAAGAATTTATTACACAGTCGGTGAGAAAAATTAGCACAATCAAAAATTCTACAGTTTCTGAATTTGAAAATGATGGTGCATTTGAAAGAATAATAGTTAAATATCTTTCTGATTGATATTGTAAAGTAACTTTTGATGATTGAGTAACGAAAAAATGAATCTCAAGAGCATATAATGGAAGTAATTGTTGCTATATTAAAAACAATGATATATGCTACAGTTGAAAAGAAACATGAATATCAGGAGTTTCATACGATGACCAACTTACAGAAGAAGATCATATTGCAGTCGATACAGAGGAAAAATAAAAATATACAATCATTAAAAAAACACCATCACGAGGAGGGTGTTTTTTTCGTTTTTTTTGCACAGCATTTTTGAATTAACCACAAACACTCATACTTCGTGTTTTATTGAATTCAAACGATATTTTTTCATACGAAATTCTTTGCTTTTGGTAGAGAATATCTGTACACGTGAGGTTGAAATTTTATTTCAATTTCTTATCATTTCAATGCATCTGTTATATAACACAAAATTTGTGCGAAGCGAAAGAAAAAATGAATGGTTGAAAACAATGAGAAAAGTAACGTTTGAGATAATCGTTAATGCAATACAAGAATGAGAAAAGTATTTTTTGATGACACACTATAACAAAAGTAAACATTCTCATCAATTTACTATTATTATCATGATAAAAAATTATCCACATGTAATTCCATGTGAATATATTACTTCTTGAATACTTAAGCTTATTACAATTTATCCAGATAGAAGATTTAAAAAACTTTTTATCTCTTAATTATAAAATAATGAACTCCAAAACACAATTTCCTCCTCCAGAGGCATTTATTCTTGACGAATATGAACAAAAAATTCAAAATGATATGCGTAAAGGACTCTACGTACCTGTATCAGATGATGATGTTGCACATTTTCTTAAAACATGAACATGGAAAAATCATGTATGAGTACCAAGAAATCAATCAAAAAAGAAAACACAACCTGCAATAGCATAACAACAAAAAACGTCCCGATCCTTCGAGACGTTTTTTGATTTCAATCAAATGTATTGATTCATTTTCAAGCGTCCATTGTCCATTCTCAATTGTCAATCTACTTCATATATTTCTCAATCACCTCCTTTGCTTTATCTCTTCATCAAAGACCAAATGCAAGTCCAAGCGCGAGCATAATACCCATAACGATCGTGTTCAAGTTATCCGTGAGAAAACTTATGTCGATTTTTGCCTGTTTCAATGCGGTAATGATTGCAAAGACCATAACCACGATATAAAGAATATGTCCTACCCATTTATGTTCTACCTCTGCGGTTGCCATTGCACCATCAGTAATATCTTTTACAAATTTTGCAGCGTAACTACCAATTACGATTAATATAACTGCTATAAAGAGATTTGGAATGTAACTAATGAGATCAGAAATAAGGGTGGATACTGTCGTAAGACCCATAGTATCAAAAGCAATATTTAATCCTATGAGATAAACAATCCAATAAAATAAGGCAGCAAAAACATAAGAAATCGGCTGTTTAAAATTCGCGTTAGCTAAAAATTTTCCGATTCATGTCTTTTCTGTTAATTTTTCTAATCCGACTTTTTCTGCAAGAAACAATACTCAAGCACGGACTGCTTTTGCAACAAACCAAAAAATGATCCATACGACCAATGCAAACAATAACTTTGGCAAGAAAACAACAACTGATTGCAGTAGTTGTGCTGATGGTCCACTGTTAATATTAAGTAATTGATCAAATTGATCCATGATTATATGTGGA
The DNA here is from genome assembly GCA_964542385.1 of uncultured Candidatus Peribacteria bacterium. Taxonomy (GTDB): domain Bacteria; phylum Patescibacteriota; class Gracilibacteria; order Absconditabacterales; family Absconditicoccaceae; genus CAYLWY01. The sequence continues at coordinate 4,760 of CAZIUS010000040.1, read as the reverse complement.
AAAGGTAAAACAAAAAAAGTTATTCATCTGCATCAGTATCAATTTTATGAGTCATTTCTACTAACATTATGATGCGTTCTCTGAGTTTCACTGGATTGGTAATATAACTTAATGTTACGTCTCAATTTGACACATCTCATTCTGCCAAGAAAATGATACTTCAAAAATTAAATAAACTACTCAACCGACCATGCGAAACGACATTAATTGTTTTTATTTTACGTAATTCAAGCGATCTGGTCATTCTTTTTAAAATTCATTCTTGGTCAAACGCTGTAAGTTGATCTGGTGTTACAATAACAAAATCCATATAATAATTAACAAAGTTTTTTCATATAAAATACGTAATGTATATTGTCATCGAAATAACAAGTCACCAAACCAAAAATCCTACTTCATCAGAAATAACACTTTTAGTTCACAATACTCAATAATATAACCACAAAAATAGTCACGAAAGTAATATCCATGTCAACACCGGAAAAAACAATTTTACAAACAAATAAACTACATCTCTATGTATATACAACACATGATTACGTCAATATTTAGTTACCGCCTCATTGTAAAGACGTTGCGACAGTTTTGTATCAAAATTAGAGAGAATCTTCATGAATTCAATAAGCTAAATCTTGGTACAATAAACCATTACTGTTATAGATTTAAAAGTCAAGAAAAAATGCAATAAAAAAAATGTTATACCTTTTTTGATAAATATAAGATATAGATTCAACCGAGAAAAAAGAAAATCATCAATCGTTGACTAATACTTAACAATCAATACATTTCTTCTACAGGTAATTCTTTTGCAAACTCTACAAAAAACCTCACTATTGCATAGATAATAAAAAATAATCATGAAATAAGTCATGGACGTATCTTATTTTTTAAATATTGTCATCGAATTATTCATTGGGCAACGAGGAAAGGGATCAATCACTCACCAATTGATTGTATAATATTTGTATTGATTCTCATGGTTGGTTTTCCATCAATTCAATAATCATGTAATAATCATCGTTGTTTAAAAAAAGCAAATCATTGTTCTCATTCAGTAATTATTTTGCCATACAATTCTTTGTTGAGCATATTGCCCCATCTTCAGAGCAATATACCAAGAGGTACGATCGCTAAAATAAGATCGCCAAGTAACATAAACTCACGTCACGTTAATTTCCAATGTTTCCAAACATAAAGTAAAATAAGCACAACAACAATTACTCATCAAATAAAACTCATGCCTCCATCACGAAAATTCATAATTTCTCCAAGATGACCACTATAATAGGTCCAATCATACAAAAAGACATGTCACAGTCTTCATCAAACCATAATTGCTCAAATAACTATTAACACAAATGTATCTAAATCGACAGAAAGTAATTTTTGTAAATGAGAAAATTGTTTTATTATAGGTAATTTACCAATGTATGATAAAAAAAAATAACCAAACAAAAAAGTAATTCAATAAAAAATACCATATCGATATACTGGTCGTCAAAAAAGATTAAATGCAATCATGAGGAGAAATAAAAGTTAAAAGTTGTTAAATGGTTAAATGGTTAAATGGTTAAAAGTTGTTAAAGATTATTCATAATATTGCAACTCTTTAACTTTTTTACTCTTTAACTTTTTTACTCTTTAACTTCTTTCTCTCTTTAACTCTTTAACTCTTTTTCATTATTATGTCAATTCAATTACTCAAAAATCACCTTCTTTCTTCTTGATTTTGTCAATTGTCCGACTACAAAAAAGTAATTTTATTTTTCTTGTCCGTATGGCAACACCTGAAAAAAAAACTCCTATAAGTAAAACAACAACTGCTGCAAAAAAAACTCCAATGAAGAAAATTACTGCACAAAATGCTGTTGCAGATACTGAAAAAGCAGTTGATCATGCTGTCGATAGTGTAAAAAAACATATGAATAAACATATTGATCCGACGTTGCGTGATAAAGCAAATAAGTTCGCTGGTGAAGCTGAATCTATGGCAAGTTCAGTTGAAAAATTCTGAGAATCAGTGGGTTCTGTAACTGATAGTATTCTTCCTTCAGGTAACGGAACGACAGGTGAATTTGTTGCATGATTTGAAAAAGAAATTTCTCGTCTCTTCATTTTTCGTTGTTTATGGCTCATCATCCAATGACCAGTAGTGTTTATCTGGAGTATATGGTACTGTATAATTAGTATTGTTCATTATATCACTATGTTTTTGACAGGTTCGAGAGATCATACAATGCGAAAAAAACAAACAAGATACCGACGTCACGTCATTGCTTGGAAAGCATATATGAACGCACTCACTGATAAAAGACCTAATATCATTGTAGACTAACTTTATTTCATTTATTCAAATGGATCTCTCTCCTTTAATAGTCATTATTTTAGTGAGTATTATTATTTTCTTGGTAGGTATTATTTGGTATTCACCGCTTTTCTTTTGACCGTTACGAATGCATCTGAGTGAACTCCATCATCATGAACTTGAAAAAACAAAAAAAACGGTTTGGTTTTCATATTTGATTTCATTTTTGATTACCTTTATCAAAATATACGTTCTTGCGCATTTCATTATTTTCTTAGCAAATAACAATCTGAATATGTCATTACAAACCTGATTTTGGCTACGATTTTGATTTATTATGACAACACAACTCAGCGAAAGTCTTCGAACAGCAAAACCAAAATTTTGACTCATCGCGTTAAATGCAGCTCATCAACTTGTTATTATCCTTGTTGCGTCATATTTGCTGTATTTGTGGTTGTAGATTTAATTTTTATTCAAACGAGTCGCATCAATAGACATTGATTGCATATCCAATAGTATATTATCAATTAATGATCCAATTTGAATCATCTCTTTGCTATAATCTGGTATCTGAATTATAGTATTTTTTTGATCTCGTCTCAGTACATCATTTTTTCTTCAAGATGAACGTTCTTGAGCATTTTTATAGATATCTTTTATGATACGTTCATTATTAATAATTGTTTGATTGGTAATTCAACACGTATTATAATCTTTTTTATCTATAGGTCATCATCATAAATATTGTAATGAGTTTGTTGTTGATCTCGGTGTTCAATGTTCCATCTTATCTTTTGCTTTATTTCTATCGTCTTTCGAATATCTATCATATGGATCATTTTTTATTAATAAATATTTTAAAGTATAATTTTTATTTTCAATAAGGTCTCTTGCATCTTTATATGACTCTGATCAGTCAGTTAAAACATCTTGCACAATATCTTGAATAAATACCAAAGTATTGAGTATTGACTCATATTGTTGTTTTTTTGTTCAATCTACTGTATTTGGAATAAGTTCTTTTTTAATATATCGAAATTGGCTATTCAACTGTTCCTTTTGTTTTTTGCAATAGTCTATAAAACAATTGCGTAATTCAACAATGCTTGTTAATTGATTTGCAAGTAGTTCTTTTACATTCATTTCTCATTGAAGATAATGAGATTTTGTTTGCTGAGTATTCATTGTTAGTTCAAATTTTTTCCGTGCATCATCTGCTTTTGTTATATTAAGTTCAACATTAGATTTTTTGTTTTGATAATCACTTATTTCTGGCGGAGTAATAGATTCTTTTAAGCTATTAAATTCTTTACTATAAAAAACCATGATATCATTTTCTAATCAATCATTACCTTCATTATTGTAAACTCAACTATTATTTTCCAAAGTCATAAACAAACTTTAACTATAAAACAAGAGTATAGTGAATATAATTACTTTATGCAAATTACTATGCTTTATCGATAATTTATTGTGTTTGTTTCATCAGCATTTCCTGACACAAATCATAGCATTCTTTTGCTTCTTTTTGTAATTGTACAATTTCTTCAATATCAATCACATCAGACGTTTGGAGCATCTGGTGTATTTCTTGGAGTCTGAGATAGGCTTCTTTGAAGGTCATGGTGGAGGGAGAGGAAGTAGAAGGAAATGAAGGAAGAAGAAGAAGAAGAAGAAGAAGAAGAAAGCCAAGGGAAATAGAAAGAAATAGAGGGATTGAAAATTTAGGCAGCAAAGGTAATTTGTTCAGTTGCGAGTTGATGAAGGTGAATTCCAATCAATGTTTGGTAAGGCATACCAAGTTTATGTGCTTTATGTTTGATACTTTCAAGATCAAATTCAGGAATACGAAGTGTAATTTGCTTCGTTTTTTTGGTACGCGCGACATGACGCTTTGCTGCCTCTACGATACTCGCAATTTCTTCTTCATGTCATTGGCCTAGATGTCACTTATTCAATTCAAGATATGTATCCATATAATCAGAAACTTCTTGTTCATATTCATCTAAAATAATTTCTTTTTTCATTGTATCAAAAAAGTTATAAAAATTTTTTCGTAAGTTTTTTACTTGGTATAATTGTGATTAAATGTCTCACATTTCATAGTTCTTTAAAGGGGATATATCGTATATAATTTTGCATGGAGCAATATAATATTTTTTGATCTGGATACTTCTCAGCATTCCAATGAGGAGTGACTCGCGTTTTAGCACCTTGTTCTATACTTTCTAATATCTGCTCAAACGTTACTCATCTTTCAATAAAGACAATTATTTCTTTTTTTTCACTCCATTCGTAGAAAAATCAATCAGAATACACCACCATGTAATTACATTGTAATTAAATAAAAAAAAATTGCAAGTGAAAAAATTACTCTTACTTTACTCCCACAATCATAAAAAACAACACCGATACGAGGTATTGTTATGAAATTTGTATGAAAAAAAATTAT